>JBAYMA010000001.1:0-27799 GCA_041663805.1 Candidatus Shapirobacteria bacterium
CCACCGCAACTTCCTGCAGTTCCAGCACACGTCCACGTATAGGTAAAATCAGCATTAGTGCTCACTGAAGGCTGACTTCCATCAGCACATAAAGGATTTTGAGTTATTAAATTAGTAGTAGCAGGTGCTGTTCCAACTCCCATGGACCAATGCATTGTTCCAGCTGCAGCTCCACAAACTCCATTTGTTCCATTTGTAGGCACACAATTTGGAGTACAAGGTACACTTCTAACTCTGTTTCCATCTACAATATATCCACCCGGACATTGTCCATTGCGATATATATCTACTGCAGTAAGAAATCCTCCGTTTATTGCCGCCTCAGGATAACCAGCTGCATCACAACAATATTTATAAACTCCAAGAATACTACAATGACAGTCACTAGCATACAAAAATGTATCTCCTATATTCTTTAATTTATCTCCCAACGAACAATCAAGGCTGGTTATCCATTGAGGTACACAATTAAGTCCATTTAAAATATCACTATTTCTATTTACACAAGTAATTTTACTTTTTGTCCAATTACTATAACTACTAGTACAACAATCACTTTTATCTGAACCACAAAAACCAATTCCACAATTTCCAATATTATTATTTCCCTTATAACACATATCCTCAGCTCCAATACAATCGTTAGCACAATTTATGTCTTGGATACATTTATTTCTACAACAATCATTAGAGTTGTTTATTAAACACAACTGGTATATATCTGCCAAATTGCATGTAATAATTGTATATGGGTAAGAAGACAATTGACAAGTAACAGCTGCTTGAACTTTTATTGTTCCTATTGTCAACCAAATAACCAATCCAATTATTAATTTTAAAATAATTTTATTTCTCATTTACTTAACAACTTATCAATTAACTCATTTTTTAATTTTATTTCATTTTCAAAGTTCTCCCAGTTTTCTTCGTTTATTTTTGGAGCAATATTAACAGTTACATCAATTTTTTCACCCTTTTTAATTTCAGCCAAAATCTGCCCTTTTTTAACCACTTTTGTTTTACACTCAAGGATACCCTTTTCAAACATTATTATATAAGTATAAACTTTATCATTTGTTTTACCTTCTATTAAGAAGGCATTTTCCATTCTGTTATTTATAAAATTAGAAACAGTTGCAACACTGCAATTTCCATCAATTGGGGAATAAATTTTTGTCTCTTCAATTGTTGTAAAAAACAATTTTCCACTATAAAAATCCTTAGTTTCAATTTTTTTACAATATTTATTTTCAAACAACAAACAGCTTCCTGGTTTAATCTCAAAAACTTGATGTAACCATATCTTGTCCACCACCAAAAATCCACCAACTATAATCAAAAATATAACTATTCCAAATAAAACCAACCTTTTCATAAAATAGTTTACCTGTTTTCACTCAAAAAGTGTATATATCAAAGAATTAAGCCCTCCATTTTCAAGGGAGGGTACCCGCAGGGTGGGTGGGTTTTGAAAAAACTTAATTATTAGAAACCACAAACACTGGCACTTCATTAAATTTTAATATATTATCAAAAGATTGTTTTTTAATTACTTCAATAGTTTGAACCATTCCAGGTATACAACCTTCTAATATTGGTTCATTTGTTTCTCCAAGTTTATCTCCCATCACTACATTAATTATTCTTATTTTTCGATCTATAAAATTTGAATTAATAACTACAAATTCCATTTCCTTACCATCAATATATTCACTACTGTTTTGACATAATTCAGTCCGATTAATTTCCTGACCAGTAGACATCGAACTTGATTGATACATATTTGTTTCTCTAGGAAGAACATTAGTTACATCAATTGTTTCGCTTCCAAAAGAAATTTGGATAAAATATGGACCATCAACCAAAGTTCCTTCAGAATTAATCGCTAAATTAACATTTTCTAAAGTTGTTAAATCAGAAATATCAGCTGCTAATGGCATTAAGTAACCATTTTTAGCTGTTGGTAATTGTTCATTTAATATTTTTTCAGCTTCTGATCCAATCAAAGCAATTCCTCCAACTTCTGTCACTTCTCCATTTTCATCTGTCTGAGTAACTTCTTTTTTATATTCTCCTATATAAACTCCATCTCTTTCATAAGTTACTCTTTTAAGACCATTAATTTCTTTAATTACTTTTTCAGCTCCTTCAATATCTGGAGCCAATTCCATTTTTTCTTGTAAATCTTTTTTTTCCTGTTGTTCTGGAGTTAATGGTACTTCAGTAGGTGTTGGGGTAGGGGCTTCAGTTGGTGTTGGGGTAACTTTAACTGTAGTTTCTGTTGGAGTTACTGTCACACTTGGTTCAGTCTCACTAGATTCAACTGTAGCTTCTGTTTCAATAATTGGTTGAGGATTAACTTCACATCCAGTAACAGCTCCAGCTCCAGTTGCTATTGTAAAAGCAGCTATTCCAGCAGCAAACCTTCTTTTAAAAGCATCTCCGAATTTTTTTTCTTTTGGTTTTGGATTAGATTCTTGTCTAGTTGTATCTTGAACCGAATCGACTATTTTCCCAATTTCTCTCTCTGTAAATTGTTGTGGTGCACTTTCTGCCATTTTTTATTTTTAAATTATTAATTTTTTTATTATTTTATCCATCTCTGACGGAAACCTATAATATTAATTTAATTAAGGAAATAATATAACACCCAACCCATAAAGTCAAGAAAATCTATAAAATTTTAATTTCTGACTGACACATCAACTATAATCTCATTCTTAATTCCAATAAAACATCTTCTTTTAAATGTTGCCTGACAAAATCTTTAGTTGAATTATCTATTAAATCACCTAAACCAAATAGTATCTGATTAGTTTTAATTTTTTCTATTCTAGAAATTGCCATTTCAATAATTTCTTTTGTCCCTAAACCACTTTTGCTTTTTATCACTTCATCATCTATCTCCCAACCATTTTTCAAAAAATACCAAATATCAAAAACATCTCGATTAGCCATTTTTGTTCTAGTTGCTAAAGCTAATAATTTTCCAGCTACCATTGCCTCTCTATTCATCACCAGCATCGAAATCCCCAAATAATTCATCACCACAAAATTGGTTTCTGTTTTTACGCGAGTTATTTCAATTTTTAGTTTTCTCTCTTCAAATCCATAGTCAAGTAAAAAAAATATAGTATTTTTTTTGACAACACTTTCAACTATTTTGCCATGTTTTTCAATTATCATTTTTACTCTATCAAAAACCAAAGATTCATTATTTTTATCTAACAAATCAAAGTCCAAATCAACCGATTCTCTGGGTAAATCATAAAATAAATAGGCCATAGTTCCACCTTTAAAACCCAATATTTTTCCTAAATCTTTATCTGCATAAAAATCTTTTAGAATTCTAACCATTATTAATTTGTGTTTTTCGGGATTAAACATGATCTTTTTTGTATAAATTATAATAACTCATAATTCTTTTAGTCATTGCTTTACTTTTATATATTTTTGCCAAATCTAATACCAAATTCCAATCTAAAATATTAAGATTATCAAAATGATAATCACGATATAAATAAACAGCATCAGTAAGAGCTCTTTCTTTTGAAGCTACAAAATAGTTATTATATCTTTCTATACCCAAATTATTTAATAATATTTCATTTTTTAGTCGTCTATAACCTATTTTATTATTTCCAACCTTTAACTCTCGACTGACATGAGAAATAGTGAATATAGTGTCATATTTCTGAAAAATAACCCCTTCTTTTGCCAAAATAGTTTCCAAACTAACATAAGATGGAGTATAAACTTTACAAGCTAATTCTAAAAGGCTAAAATTATTTTTAGCCAAAATACCCCTAATTGGATTCATCAATTTTTCTTTTTTAACTAGATTATTTACTCTTCTCTTTAAATTCACATATTTTATTTCAGGAAACATAAGAGACAATTCTTTTAAAGAAAAAACTGTCTGCGATAACTTATATAAAGTATTTAAAATATCTATTTTTTTCATATATTTGTACTGGAAGTAACATAATATGTTACCAACAGTAGATTTTTTGTCAAGTAATTTAATTCTTAATTTCTCACTGACACATCCAAACTAAAATTTTGACTTACACTTACACCTGCTGTTGTTGTTCCTACTCCAAAATTAAATTTAACACTCGTCACCCCTAGAGCAGGGGATTCAGTACAAGAAACAAAGTTAGTACAATCAGTTACATTGACCTGATTATTAGTTAAACTTCTGACTAAGGAACCCGAAGTTGAGGCAATATTATTGTTTCCACAACTAAATACTGTACTTCCATTATCATCAAGATTAGTCATTCCAATAGAAACATTATTAATACAATTTATTTGTGTACCACTACTATTCAACACATTTTTCTTCAATTCATTCATAATCCAATTACCATTTTGAACCACCTTATTGGTCGATTTATTTCTATTTTGTGATTTAAAAATCCCCAAAGTTATTCCCGTTATAGCTGTCATTATTAACCCTGTTGAAGCCACCACCACAATCATTTCAATCAATGTAAAACCTGTTTTTTTCATTTTAATTATTCCTTGAAAAAAATCTATTAACCGTCATACTCTTATCTCCCCAAGAAACTATTACCGAAGTATCGGCACATTCTTTACGAACAGCACTACACCCTCCATTAGTTTTTTGAACATAGTTAACTGCATAAGTATAACCACTAAATGTTGGTAAGGTCTGTCCTGCCGCTATATTCTCTAAAAGCCAAAAATTTTCCGGATCTGATTTTTGGGTACTAATCAAATTTTCTATTACTGCTTCAGCTAAACTACTAGCTGTCTTTCTTTGAAAAGCATTTGTTTTAATACTAACCGTACTAATAATCAATGCCACTACTCCAGTTATTACCAATACCACTATTGCCACCGAAAAAACTACCTCAATTAAACTTTGGCCTTTTTCAGTTTGCATTAATTGTTCCCAAATCAGTAATTATCACCGTTTTAGTTGCGCTTCCTGAAACCCCTATACTTATCGGACCATTTATAAAAGTTCCATTTATATCAGTTAATCTACCCGTACCTACAGCAAAACCAAAAGAAGTAGCTGTTAAAGTTAAATCATTCATTGAATCAATTTTTTTACTAAAATAAAGAGTACTACTATTATTTACTTTGGCTGTTATTGTTCCATTAGCCAAAGTTGTTACTCCCACATATACCAAATCATTACCACCGCTAGGTAATTGACCAGTAACTGCCATATTCTTAGCTAACTTTATTTGATTAACTAATTCATCTGTCACTGTTTCCAGCTTTTTAGAATTTGAAAAATTATTTATGTAAACAGAACCAATTCCCATCAAAACCATCACAATTACTACTGTAACTATTAACTCTACTAAAGTAAAACCTTTCATATTAAGGATTAACTACTTTGTAATTACAATTAGCCACTGGATTATTAGTCGAACCCAAATCTTCAACTACTGCACAAACTTGATAAGTATTGGTTGTTAACCCAGTATAGGTATAAATAAGTCCAGTTTTCGGATCTTTAGGCCATTGTTGTAAATAAGTTGGTACTAAAATAGTTTGAACAGTACTGGTAGTAGGATAAGTATTACCCACTTGTCTAGCTGCTTCCAAAGAAATTCTAATTTTTTCTAAATCAGCCATTCTTCTAGCATCACGAGATTTTTTACTTATTCCTCCAAAACTAATCACTGCTATCGCCGTCATTACGGCAATAATTGAAATACTTACTAATAATTCAAATAAAGTGAACCCATTTTTTTTATTTATTCTTTTCATAATTTATTGTTGATTTTGAACACAAAAATAATTAACCTTATTAGCAAACCCACAAGTAGCATTTTCGGCATTACTATTTTTTGTATTTTCCATTAATGCACAAACACAATAAGTTGTAGTACTAACTCCAGAAACTAAATAATTAGAACTATCTTTTGGATCCACTGGTACTTTATTTAAAACTGTTTGACCATTAGCTACCCAAGAAGGAGAAGTCGCTCTATAGTAATTGACTGAATTTGGATAATTTCCACTAAGTAATATCATCTGTTCAGCTGCATTTTGAATTGATTTAAGATCACCGATTCTTCTTTGATCTCGACCATCTTTTTGAATTTTAGAAAAACTAACCGCTATTATCATTGATAAAATCCCAATAATTGAAATAGTAATCAATAATTCAACTAACGTAAAACCTTTATTTTTCATGGTAGGGAATCAAGATTGGCATTTGAACTAGTAATTACATAACAACAACCCGTAGTAAAACTATTGTAACTAGGACAATTATCTTTTAAATGACAATCCTTATCTTTTTCATTTTCTAAATTAGCATACAATCTAAATGATTTACTCGTTCCTGAAACTTCATAAAGAAAAGGTCTCATTGAACTTACTGTTTCTCCAGGCATTTTTTTCATATAAATTACACTCCCTACACTAAATTCACCCTGACTACCCATTAATGTATTAATATTAATACCAACATTATCCGGATAAGATCCAAAATCACCATAATACATATTCAAAGCATCAGCCACTGATTTTAAATTAGCTTTTCTAGCCGCATCTCGCGATTTTTGTTGTGATCCATAAAAACTACTAGCAACTATTACCGTTAAGATTCCCATAATCGAAATCACTATCAATAATTCAATCAATGTAAAACCATTTTTTTTATTTATTTTTTTAATCATTTTAATTACTACAAACTGCATAAACCTTATCTTGTGGATCTCCAATTCCACAATTAGTCTGTGAATTAATATCATCATTACCTGCTCCACTATCCAATATAGTTGTCATTCTAAAACTATCTGTTCCGTTTGGTTGAGTATAAATAAAACTAGTATCACCGATACTAGATATATAACCAGTAAAACCAGACCCTAGAATAATAGCCTTACTTACAGGATAACTTTGGTTATCGTTATAATACATTCTCAAGCCATTTTTTAAACTATTTAAATCTTGCATTTTTTTAGAATCTTTAGCTCTTTCTCTAGCTCCAACTATATTCATCATCAATACCGCCGCTAATACTCCCATAATCGAAACCACTACTAATAACTCTATTAAACTAAATCCTGTTTTTCGACCAACATAGCCATATTTATTTTTCATATTTTAATTACCACCGATTCTAATTTATTTATAAAACAATAACTTTGGTTATTACATATTTGTTCTATTTTTTTACAATCTACATCAGATTTATTTTCCAACTCTGCAAAAAAAGTAAAAGTCTTTCCATCTGCACTCGCTTGATAACAAAATTCTTTATTTAAAAAATTTTCTTTAGGAACTTTGGCCATATAAGTATACCCATTATCTATCCACGGTTTACCCCACAAACTGTTAATAATCTCATCACTGGGTAATTCACCATAATCAGCGTAATAAAGACGAATTGCTTTAGCTACCTCGTTTAAATTTGCTCTTCTATCAACATCTCTAGATTTTGCCTTTGCCAAATTAAATTGATTAAAAGTTATCCAACTTAAAATTGAAATTACAATTATTATTATTAGTATTTCCAACAAATTAGAACTTTTCATTACTTTAATAATAATACATTTTTATTTTTTATTCTTCATTACAACCACTACCACAACATTTCCAGACACAACCAGCCTCACATCCACTAGAGTAATAACAAGTACCATTACTACTTAGATCACAACTTCCAATACCACCATCACAATGACCGCCTGTCCACATAGAACAAAGATTTTTATTACAATTATCATTCAAAATAGTTTCATACCATAGTATATTTGAACTAGATACCCCAAAATTTGCCGTATCTTTAGTAAAACCAACTAAATAATATTTATCTTCACTGGTATACCATTCAGTTGGAATATCTTTATCTAATTTATTTTCCAAATTTGTTACCACCTTAAAACTACTAGGACCAGAAGCCATACTATAAACCTGACCATCTGGATCACATGGCCAATTTTTTATATAACCATCAATACCAGCAATATGTTCACCACAATTACCAACTACATTCCAAGTATTAATATCTGTTGCAGTTGGATAAGTTTTTTTGTCATTGTAATATTCTTCAAAAGCAATTTTAATTTTATTCAAATCACTTTTTCTTCTGGCATCTTTAGCTCTTCCAATTAAAGCAATCGGATTAATAATACCTATTAAAATAGTCGCCATTGCTACCAAAATTGCTATTACTATTAAAAGTTCTGCCAATGTAAAACCACGATTATTTCTTTTCATACTTAATACTATATACCAAATACTAAATGCCAAATACTATTTCCCCAAAACCAAGCTACCAAAGTCCCTAAAATTAAAAAAGGTCCAAAAGGTATTTGGGCTTTTCTTTTTATTTTTTTAAAAACCAATAAAACCAAACTAACTAAAGCTCCTACTATAAAGGCTACATAAAAAGCGATTACTACTTTAGGATAACCTAAAAATAATCCCATAAAAAAGGCAAATTTTACATCTCCTATACCCATACCTTTACCTTTAGTAATTAAATTTAATATTAATAAAAATCCCATCGAAGCTAATGCCACCAAAAAATAATTCCATTCACCAAAATGTCCCAAAAACCAAAATACCAAAGCACTAATAATTAATAATATTGTCACTACGTCTGGCAAAATCATATATTTCCAATCAAACACTGCACTAAAAACCAATAAAACAATTATTAATAATCCCAATCCACATTGTAATGGTGATCCTTGTAATTTTCCTATAGAAAAATAAATTACAAATAAAATTCCCATCATCAATTCAATTATAGGGTAGAGGATTGGCAAATTTTTTCCACAACATCTAGTTTTTCCTTTCTGAATTATCCAAGACAATATTGGAACATTTTCATACCATTTCAATTGTTTACCACAAAAATCACAAAACGATCGGTTTTTATTTAAAATATTTATTTTTTTATTTTTCAGAATACCATACTTCTTTGCAGTTCGATAAACCAACATATTTACAAAACTTCCCAAACACAACCCAAGGGTAAAAACTAATATTATAAATAAAATTACCAATTTAAATTAATTGATTAAACCTTCTGGTACGCACAATAAATTAGCATCAGTGGCACTAATTACATCAGTCCAAGTAGCTGGAACTGTACAACCACCTACTGCTTGATCAATCAAAGTAGCAGTAGCAGCAGCACCTCCAATAGTACTAACACCGCTAATACATTTTAATTGAACATTATCTGCCTTTCTATTTGCTTTAGCTGCTGGATGAAAACAAACATAATTAGAACCAGAAGTTCCATTATGAAAAACATACATTTTATTAGATTCCAAAACACCAGCTACAAAAGATTCTTTTCCCTTAAAAGATCCTTTAAGTTCAGAAGTTGATATTAAATCTCCATCAGTTGAACCTTGATCTCCAATAATTCCAAAACGATAATCTAAACTTTCAAAAGCTACATCTGCTGTTTTATCTATAACTGCTTGAGTCCCGACATTCCAAGAATAACTAGTTTGAGATGCATAATATCTTTCAATTGCACTTAACACTTCAGCGGCATCATTTTTAAATTTAGCATCACGAGCTTTATTTGTTTGTTCAATAGGATTAATAGTTGCTAAAACTGCTACTGATAAAATTGCTATCAAAGCAATAACGATCAACAATTCTACTAATGTAAAACCCTTCTCAAAAATTACTCTTTTTTTCATTTTTTTTTAAAATTAAATTTTAATATTCTAATATCATTATTTACTACTAAAATTGTGATGTCAAGTTATAGATTGGCATTACTACAGCTACCATCAAAAAAGCCACCCCTAAACCCAACAAAATCATAATTAATGGCTCAATTGCCGAAGTTAAAGCTTTTACTGATTGTTCAGCCTCAGTCGAAAAATAATCCGACACCCGCATCAATACTTCATCTAGTTTACCCGTCGCCTCACCAGTTGACACCATCTGATTAACAATAACCGGGAATATTCCAGTTTCTTCAAAAGAATTAGCAATACTAAAACCTTTTTGCACTCGTTCCGCAATTTGTAAATAAGCATTCAAAAATAGGGCATTATCAGCCACATTAGCCACAATTCTCAATGCATCTACTAAAGGAATTCCTGCTCCTAATAACATCGCCAAAGTTCTAATTGTTGATGCCAAAATATTCTTTTGAGTTAAATCTCCCATTATTGGTAATTTAATTTTAAAAGTATCCAGTTTTAATTTAAAATTTTTGTTCTTACCACCAACTCTAAATAATAAAATTCCACCAATAATTAATATTGGTATTAAAAACCAAAATTTAATCATAAAATTTGACATCGCCATTAATGCCATTGTTGAAGCTGGCATTTGAGAACCCATATCACCATACAAACCAATCAATTTTGGAATTACAAAAATCATCATAATAATAACTACCGCCACCATACCAATTACCACTATTACTGGATAAATCATTGCTCCTTTAACCTTACCTTCAAATTCACTTTGTTTTTCTAAATTATCAGCTAATTTATTCATCACATCATCTAAAACCCCTGCCGCTTCTCCAGCATTAACCGAAGCAATATAAGCTTCTCCAAATACTTTTTTATATTTACCCAAACCATCGGCTAAACTATGACCACCCTGAACAGTGTTTAAAGTATAATCCAAAATTTCAAACATTAATCCATCTTTTTCTGTTTGATTTTTTAGAAGAGATAAAGCATCAGTTAACGGTAATCCTGAATTCATCATTGTCGACAATTGTCGAGTAAAATTTGTTACTTGTTTTAATCCAACTTTGGAAAAAATATTTCGATAAATTTCCTTAATTAAGGTTTGATTTTCTTCCATTATCATCAAAGGTACTAAACCATCATTTTTCATCGATTCCACCACTGCTGCCTTATCATGTAAATCAACCACTCCTTTTATTAATTTTCCATTCCAATCTTTAGCTTTATATACAAATTTCATATTTAAAAATTGCTTTTTCTTAATTTATTTTTAAAATCTAAAGGATTAATTACATAATTAATTGCTACTTCTTCAGTTATTTTTCCACCTAAAACTAATTTTGCTAAATAATCATCTAAACTAATCATTCCCACATCAGCCCCTGTTTGAATTACATTATCAAGCATAAAAGTTTTTCCTTCCCTAATCATATTTTTAACTGCTGAATTAGTCATTAAAACTTCAAAAGCTGGTACTCGACCACCGCCAATTGCGGGAATTAATCTTTGAGAAACTATTGCTGTCAAAACCGAAGCCAATTGAACTCTTACTTGCTCTTTTACATTAGCCGGAAAAACATCAATTATTCTATCAATAGTTTGTGAAGCTGAATTAGTGTGTAATACCGAAAATACTAAATGACCAGTTTCAGCAATTGTCAACGCTGATTGAATTGAATCTAAATCTCTCATCTCTCCTATAAAAACTACATTTGGATCTTGTCTCAAACAAGATTTTAAGGCACTGCCAAAATCATTAGTATCTTCACCCAATTCTCTTTGAGAAATTATTGATTTATCTGGTTTTAATAAATACTCAACTGGATCTTCAATAGTTACAATATGGCCATTTCTGGTTTTATTGATTTCATTTAATAAAGAAGCTACTGTAGTTGATTTACCATGTCCAGTTGGACCAGTAATCAAAACAAAACCTTGTTTATAATTTATAAAATTTCTCAAGATATCCGGTAAATTTAAACTCTCAAATGTTGGAATATCAGAAGCAAGAATTCTCAAAACACAGGCTAATGTTTCTTTTTGCCAATAAACATTAGCTCTTAATCTTGATCCAACAGCATCAAATGAAAAATCTAATTCTTTTAAATCTTTTAAATTTTCTCTTTGTTTATCACTAATTAATGAATCTATCATTTCAACCACTAATTTTTCTTCCAAAATTGGCCAATTCGTCGCATCTATCAAATCTCCATTAATTCTAATTTTTGGAATAATTCCTGCCATCAAATGAACATCAGAAGCTTTATTAGCTACCGCTAAAGATAATAGTTCTTGTAGTTTTGTATGCATTTTTTTTAATTAATTAATATTGAGCAACTCTAATAACTTCATCTAAAGTAGTAACTCCTTCTAAAATTTTGACATAACCATCTTGTTTCATAGTCAACATACCATCCTCCATAGCTTGTTTTTGAATCGTTGCTGCTGCTGCCTTTTCTATTACCAATTTGCTTATTTTTTCAGAAATTGGCATCACTTCATAAATTGCTACCCGACCCAAATAACCAGTATTATTACATTTTGCACAACCAACTATTTTAGGTATTTTTAAAGTCCCTCCGTCTTTTTTATATTTATCTTCGATCAAATTGTAAACTGGCCCTAAAGTGGTTTGAATATCTTGTTTTTGTTCTGGTGTCATTTCCATTTCACTAACACAATCCTTACAAACTTTTCTTAATACTCTCTGAGCTACCACACAATTAAGAGAAGACACTAATAAAAATGGTTCGCAGCCCATATCTAAAAGTCTTGGTGGTACTCCAGAAGCATCATTTGTGTGTAATGTTGAAAAAACTAAATGTCCAGTTAATGCCGCATTTACAGCCAAATCAGCCGTCTCAGAATCACGAACTTCTCCCACCATAATTACATTTGGATCTTGACGTAAAAAAGATCGTAATGCCGAAGCAAATGTTAAACCAGCTTGAACATTGACTTGAACTTGATTAACTCCTTTCATTTGATATTCGACTGGATCTTCAATTGTTACTACATTTACTTTAGAAGTAGCCACAATATCTAAAATAGAATATAAAGTAGTTGTTTTTCCTGAACCTGTTGGACCGCAAATAATAATAATTCCATGAGGTCTCTGAATTGAACTCATTAAATTTTTTAAAGCCAATCCTCGTAAACCTAAATCCGGTAAAGTTGGCACTTTTTGTGATTTTTTAAGCAAACGCATTACTACTTTTTCACCATAAGTTGTTGGTAAAGTAGAGATACGCAAATCTACATCATTTCCATCTATTGAAAAGAAAAAACGTCCATCTTGAGGTATTCTTTTTTCATCAATTTTTAAACTCGCCAAAATTTTAATTCTTGAAACTACTGCATCGTGAACATTTCGAGGTAATAAATATTTTTCCTGTAAAATACCATCAATTCTATATCTAATTCTGACATTATCTTCTTGTGGTTCAATATGAATATCTGAAGCTCTTGATTTAACAGCATATTCTAATATTGTCGAAACTATTTTAGCTACTGGTGCTTCAACTGCTACTTTTTCCTGAACTTTCTTCATATCAGTTTCATCTACTTTTCTCTCATCTAAG
The DNA here is from genome assembly GCA_041663805.1 of Candidatus Shapirobacteria bacterium. Classification (GTDB taxonomy): domain Bacteria; phylum Patescibacteriota; class Microgenomatia; order UBA12405; family UBA12405; genus WARW01. The sequence continues at coordinate 13,262 of JBAYMA010000001.1, forward strand.
GCCTTATTTACTTCTGAAGTAATATTTTTCTCTCTAATATATTTCTCTTTTATAAAGCTACTTATCTGCTTTTCTGTCGACATGGCCGCACTTATTTTTAGGCTTGTTTTTTTCTCCAAAAATTCCAAAGTCTCCAAATCAAGAGGATTTACCATGGTTACAAACAAAGTTTTTGTTTTTGGATCCAATCGATAGGGGACTATTTTATATTTTTCAGCCACACTTTCCGGCACTAAACTCAAAGCTTCAGGTGAAAAACCAATATTATCCAAATCTACAAAAGGTACTTTTAAAAATTGGGCTTTAGCTTTAACAAAATCTTCTTCAGAAACCAATCTCAATAATTTAATTATTTCCTCTTCTGATTCACCAGTTTTAAGTTGTCTCAAATTAATTTCTTCAGCTTTAGCATCATCAATCAAACCTTGATCTTTTAAAACTTCTTTTAAATTCTTATATATTTTTGTCCCAAAATCATTCATAATATATAAACATAGTACATTTTTTTTATGATCAACACAAGCCAAATGGACCTCTTTCCTTCCACTTTAATTGTCTCTTCAGATAAAGAAACAATTAACCTTAAAATAGACCAAATATGCAATTATCTTGGTCAAAAAATAACCCCTAATAATCCTGATATTTTTATTATTAATCAAGACACTGGTTGGACTATCGAATTAACTCGTCAAATAAAAAATTTTTTATCCCAAAAACCTTTTAACCATAAAAATAAAATTGTTATTGTTTACGAAGCTCACAATTTAAATACCGAATCTCAAAATGCTTTACTAAAAACTCTCGAAGAACCGGGAGAAAATAATTATTTAGTAATTACTACTTCTAAACCATCAAAAATACTTTCTACTGTTACTTCTCGTTGTCATCTAATAAAACTTAAAAATTCTTATTTTTTAGACCAAGAAATAAAACCATTATTGATTACCAATGATATTAAAAAAGATTTGTTCTTTAGTGAATCCATCTCTAAAAATAAAGATCAAGTATTACCTTTTTTAGAAGCACAACTTAAAATTTATCAAAAAATTATTCTCGACCAGCCTAGTCAATCAAATTCTCAAATTATCAAAAAAATAATCAAATCAATTCAAATGATTAATGCTAACGTCGATCCTAAATCCGCCCTCGACTATATATATTTAGCTTAATTATCTAAGCCAAATTGATTCATAAAGATTTGGTCTAATTATTCTTACTTTTGGAAATTTTATTTCAAAATCAAAAGCCATTTTTTGTCTAGAAGATTCTCTACCATGACAAATAATGATAGTGTCTAAATATAGTAGATTGTATCTGTCTAAATACCCATTAACTTCTCCTGGTCCACTAGCATGACTAGTAAAACCATCTATTTGAAAAACTTGAGCTCCAACTGATTTTTCTTTTTTATGTTTTTTTGAAAATTTATTATTTAATTGTTCATTCTCCAATTCTCTGTCTTTTTTTTGTTTTTCTCTATAAAGCATATTTGCTCCACGAGTACTATCAACTTGAAAACAAGTAAAAATAACCGCATTTTTAGGATTTTTACAAAAATCACCTTTTAAATAATTAACCACTCTACCATGATCAGCCATTCCACCACCAGCTAAAATAATCGCTTTTTTATTACAACAAGCCATTTTTTTATCATTTAATTTTGAATCATCATGTGTCTTAATAATAGTTAAATTTTTTAAATCAAATCTAGATATACTACTTTCAGGTGTTTTATAAAAATTAGGGTCGTTTCCATATCTCGGTGACAAATAATCAGGACCAAGTTCTCGAAAAACATCTGTTATTTCCATCCCTAAAGGAGAATCTATTATAATTTCACAATTCATAGGTATATTTCCATTTTCTTGACCATTATGAAACATTTCTATTATTTCTTGAAGTCGATGCCAAGATAAAACTGGAAAAACAGGATTACCACCACCATCCCAAACTTTTCTAATTGTGTTTAATAATTTTTCCTTTTTTTCCTCAAAAGGAACTGGTTCTTTTTCATAATTAGTTGAATCAATTATCAATGTATTAATTGGATCATTTGGATAATTGTCAACAAAATCAAGATAACCTCCACATAAAGATTGAATTGGTTTTCCCATATCACCAGTAAAAAGTGTATTTCTGTGATTATCAGGATCTCTAATTAAGATAGAACTACTTCCTTCCACATGACCATTAATCTCAAACTCAACTGTCATATTACTATTATTTTGACCAACTTGTGTTTGTTTAAAAGGTTTTACTCCTCTCATATGTCTAAAAGTCGTATGTACATCATTCATTTCATAAATTTTATCTCCAGAATAGTATTTTGATTGTTGAATTTCAGCCGAATTTAATAATAAAGGTTTCATAAAAGCGACAGTAACCTCTGTTGCTAATAGGTTTGGTTTAAAACCATCCTTATATATTTTTGGAATTCGACCTGTATGGTCAACATGAGCATGAGTAACTACAATATTATTTAATCCTCTCTCTACTCCTAATAACGGTGTTAAGTTTCTTCTTTCACCTCTTTCCGATCTTTCATCATTATGACCCTGAAACATTCCTCCATCAATCAATATTTTAGAATTTTTTGTTTCTAATAAATAGAAAGATCCTGTTACTATTCCTCCAGCAGCACCATAAGGTTTAATTAACGTACTACCTCTTGATGTTTCTACTTTTCCCATTTTTTTTAAATATCAACTTTTAATAATCTATAGGTTATATTATTAATCAATTCTTTAATACCGTCAATAACACAATATGTATCAAATTTTTTCGAACCTTAGGCATTTTTTAAACAAAAAAAATAAAAAATTAAAAAAAAATTACCAATAATAAAATACTAATAAATCATAAGTTAAGGTAATTTTTAAACCAACTCTATGTGTAACAGATAATTATTTTTTGCAGATTTATTTTCCGCATTTTCCCCTTATTGATTTTTAAAAAAGTGTTATAATTCACCAACACATGTTTTCACCTATCTTTTCAATCAATAATAAAATTCTCAAAAATATCGGCAGTATTGAAGCTTCCAAAGCTATTATCGATGAAGCTCCTCTTATTCCAGCCTACGAAAAACAATTTCAACAAGAAGCTATTGTTAGAACAGTCCATTATGGTACTCGTATTGAAGGAAATGACCTTACTTTCCAAGAAGTTGCTAAATTAGTCGAAGGTCAAAAAATAACTGCCGGTGAAAGAGATATTCAAGAAGTTATTAACTATAGAAATGTTATGTCTTATCTTGAAGAACTTTGGTCTCTTTATGATGCTAATATGCCTCTTCCTGAAGAAAAGAATCTCGATACTAACAATTTAAATCGTTCCTTCTTTTATAGTGAAACTATTATTAAAAGAATTCACGAGTTAACTACCACTAAGATTATTCCCGAATCAGAAATTGGTAAATATCGTCATCAACAAGTTGTTCTAAAAAATACTCGTACTGGTGAAATTGCTCATCGACCACCACCAGCTATCGAAGTTCCATATTTAATCACTGATTTTATTGATTGGCTTAATAGTCTTGATGCTAAAGATATTCATCCTGCTATCAAATCTGCTATCACTCAATATATTTTAGTGGCTATTCATCCTTTTATTGAAGGTAATGGTCGAGTTTCTCGAGCTTTTGCTATGTTACCTCTTTATGTTGAAGGTTATGATATTCGCCGTCTTTTTTCTATGGAAGAATATTTTGATCGCAATGCTGAAGATTATTACAATACTATTCAAAATACTCATCTTTTATCTTCTGATATTTTTAAAAGAGATTTAACTAATTGGATCACTTATTTTACTGAAGCTATATCAATTGAATTATCCCGAGTTAAGGAAAAAGTTCAATCTCTTTCTCGTGATATTAAACTCAAACAAAAACTTGGCGGTAAACAAGTTCATCTTACTGAACGTCAAATTAAATTAGTTGAATATATGCAACAATTCGGTGGTCTTCGTATGCCTGATGCTCAACAACTTTTACCCATGGTTTCCGATGATACTATCTGGCGCGATCTTAAAAAATTAGTTGATACTGGTGCTGTTGAAAAACGTGGTTCTACCAAAGGCGCCTATTACTGTCTAGTAAATATCTAAGCTATAATTAGCTTATGGTCACTCTTGACTCTATTAATCTCAAAAATACTTCTCCTGAAAAACTTGGTGAACTTTTGATGGATGCTAAAAAGGCTTACTACCTCGATAGTAAACCAATTATGGATGATCACACCTACGATACCCTTGAAGATATTTTACGTAAAATTAACCCTCATCATCGGATTTTTACTAAAGTCGGTAATTCCAATTTCAACACCGGTTTTGATAAAAAAAAACATGCTATGGTTATGGGTTCTCAAAATAAAGTCAGTATTTATAATGATTTAGTTCATTATTTTGAATTAAAAGAAAAACTTATTTCAAAAAATAATTCTTCCCCCTTTCTTCAAGGGGGGATTAGAGGGGGGTTTTGTATTCAACCAAAATGTGATGGCATTTCTTTAGAAATTATTTACCAGAATGGTGAACTTGTTGAAGCCGTTACCCGAGGCGATGGTGAGATAGGGGATGTCATTACTCAAAATGTGGTTAAGATGAAAAACACAGTCCTGAGTTTATCGAATAATTTCACTGGTTCTGTCCGTTGTGAAATTGTGATGTTAGAAACAGATTTTCAAAAACTAAATCAGATTCCTGATGAAAAATATTCTAATTCCAGAAATGCAACTTCCGGCATTTCTCAGCGTCTCGATAGTAAATACTCTGAACTCTGCAGTCTTTATACTGTTGATATTTTTTCATCTACTCAAAATTTTGAAACCGAAGTCGAAAAAATAAATTATTTAAAAAAACACAAATTTACCACCGTCGAAAATCTTCACTGTTCTAATTTTGAAGAAATCGAAAATATTTATCAAAAATATTTAACTAAAAAAAGAAAAGATTATCCTTTTGAAATTGATGGTTTAGTTATCAAAATAAATAATTTAAAATTACAACATCAACTCGGTTCCAAAAACAATCGCCCCAAAGGTCAAGTCGCCTACAAATTTCCCGCCCGTTCCAGTCAAACTCGAATTATCAATATCAATTGGCAAGTCGGACCGATGGGGACAATTACTCCAGTGGCTCAAGTCGACCCTATCGAAATTTCTGGAGCTGTAATTACTTTTGCTTCCTTAGCTAACTACGATTTAATTAAAGAAAAAAATATTAATATTGACGATATTATTGAAATCCAAAGAAGAGGGGATGTTATCCCTCATATTGAAAAAGTTATTACCAAAGTTACCGATGGTCATATTATTGCCCCTGAATTTTGTCCTTCCTGTAAAACCAAATTAATTATTGACAATAAATTTTTACGTTGTCCCAATATTAAAAATTGTCCCGATCAAATTTTAGGTTCTCTCAAATTATTTTGCGACACTTTAGAAATTAAAGGCATTTCTGATAAAACTATTGCTAAACTTTATCAAGTAAAACTTCTTCGTCTTCCTGGAGATTTTTATAATCTTAAAGTTGTTGATTTTGAAAATCTTTTTGGTCTTGGTAAAAAATCAGGTACTAATATCATTAATGAAATCCAAAATAAAAGAAAACTTTCTCTAAAACAAATTTTAGATGCCTCAATTATTCCAAATTTCAGTTCTCAAAGAATTATTCAAATTATTAATGCGGGATTTGATACCTCAGATAAAATCTTAAACATCACTATTGACCAATTAAAATCCTTAGATGGAATTCAAATCACTTTAGCTCAAAAAATCTATCAAGGAATTCAAGATCGAAAAGATTTTATCGAATCAATATTATTACAAACAACTCTCAAAAAAACTAATTCATCTAATAAACTTAAAAACCTCACTTTTGCTATCACTGGTGCTCTTAATCAACCTCGAAAAGAAATTGAAGATCAAATAATTTCTCTCGGTGGTAAGATTGCCAGTTCGGTTACATCAAATACTTCTTATTTAATTACTAACCTACCTGCCGGCAGGCACGGTGAAACAAACTCTGATTCTAATAAATTTACTTCTGCCAAAAAGTTAGGTATAAAAATCATTTCTGAAGAAGAGTTTGCTAAATTAGCAATCTAATCAGTTGACTGCTAATACCAAACTTAAATTTTGTTTTCCCTGTCTTTAGGGGATAAATATATATCAAAGTAACAATATAACTAACAATAAACATCTTTATACTATATATATACTATTATATATATCAATCCCTTAATGCTAAAATAGACTATGAAACTTATCGTTGGTCTTGGTAACCCAGATAAAAAATATCAAAATACTCGCCACAATTTAGGACAAAAATTTATTGTTGATTATGTAAAAAAATTTTATAAATCATCTTTAATTAATAAACCAAATTTATCAGCCAAAATTTACGAAACAGGGCAGGGTATTGATAAAACAATTTTTGCTGTTTCTACTGGTTATATGAATAATTCCGGTCTTACTATTCAAAAAATCGCTCAGTTTTACAAAATCTCTCCTCAAAATATTTATATTTTTCATGATGATCTTGATTTACCAGTCGGAGACTATCGAATTCAATTCGATCGTGGACCAGCCGGTCATAATGGTATTAAATCCATTATCGAGAACCTCAATACTCAACAATTTAATCGTATTAGAATTGGTATTGATAAACCTCAATATAATATTCCAATTGAAGACTATGTTCTTCAATCATTTTCTAAAGAAGAAAAAGAAAAAATAGAAAATATAACTACCGAAATTTTCGATGTAATAAAGGGCTTATAGTCTAATGGTAAAACAGCTCAGTCGCACTGAGTCATTGGCGGTTCAAGTCCGCCTAAGTCCACCATGGTAAAAATTATTAAATCAATTACTAAATCTATTGGTCACGGGATTAAAAATGATCCCGAAATTAATCGTCTCAAAAATAAATACCCAAAATTTTTTAGATTTTTTAAAAAACGCCTTACTTTAAACGAAAAATATGGTCTTTATTTAACTGTTGGCACTTTAATCACTTTATTTTTTATCTATATTTTTTTTGGTATTGTTCAAGACTATATTGGTCAAGAAAAATTAATTCAATTTGATCTCCGAGTTATTAATCTTGTCAGTACTTTCAGAAACGACAATCTTAATCAAATAATGCTTTTTATAACTTATTTAGCCAAAGGCGAAGTTATTATTATTGGAATTATTATTCTTGGTTTAATTTTAATTCTTTTAAAAAATTGGCGCTTTTTAAAAACTCTACTTATTTCCGTTATTGGTGGTGAATTTTTTGTTTGGATTATTAAAAATATTATTGATCGCCCTCGTCCACCATTAACTAATGCTTTAGTTAATGAAACTAGTTATAGTTTTCCTAGTGGACATACATTTGTAGCTATTTGTTTTTACGGACTTTTGGTTTATTTTATTCTTCAATCAGAAAAAAATAAGTTTCTAAAAATAATTAGTTTTTTAATTGGTTTAACTCTAATTATTTGGGTAGGATTATCTCGTATTTATTTAGGAGCTCATTGGCCATCAGATGTTTTAGCCAGTTTTAATGCTGGTATTGCTTGGTTAAGTATTATTATCACTTCCCTTAAAATCAAGAAAAAATTTCATCCTTTAAAATTCAATCCTCATTTCAAAAAAACTACTATCATTACTTCTATTTTTTTTCTAATTACATTATGGCTAATTTTTATTATTAGTTTTTATTTTACTCATCCTTTATCACCAAAAATTATTACTCCAATAATTAAAACTACTATTAATAAAAAAGAAATTAGTACTAAACTTTTTGCCAAACTTCCAAAAATTAGTGAATCTATTACTGCTCTTCCGGCTGAACCAATCAATATCATTATTGTCGCCAATCGAGATACTCTAAATAAAGCTTTTATTGATTCTGGTTGGTTTTTATTAGACCAACTTAGTTTTAAAACTAGTTTAAAAACTATTAATGCTGTTATTAAAAAAAATTCTTATCCTTCAACTCCTGGACTTCCAGTTTTTTGGGATACCCAACCAAACAGTATTGGTTTTGGTAAACCTACCCCTCAAAATTTAGCCAGTTCTAGACATCATATTCATTTTTGGGAAACACTTTTTATTACTTCAGATGATCAATCAATTTGGGTAGGTACCGCTCATTTTGACGAAGAGATTAAAAGCAAATTTAAAATTATCTTACCAATTCATACTACTGAATTACTTGTTGATAAAGAAAGAGAAGAAGTTAAATCAGATTTAACCAAAAATAATTTTGTAAAATCTTTCGAAAAAATTGATTTAACTGGATTGCTTTATGGTACTAAAAAAAGTGGTAATAACTTTTTAACCGATGGTCAAGCTTATATTTTATATCTTAATAATCAATGATAAAAAATCCGCCAACTGTTATTGGTGATCAATTAAAAAAGTACCAAGAAGTTTATGAAAAACGCCAAAAGTACGTCAAAATGGAATATCAAGCTTATGGTTTAGAATTGGCTGAAGAATTAAATGATTGGAAAAATCGTTCCCTTTATATTCGTCTTTCCAAAAATACTGATAGAAAAATTTTGGAACAAGCTCGTTATTTTGTTAAAGATCAAAATCCAAATACTATCAAAACACCATATAAGCTTTTTATGTGGAAACTTCACCAATTAAAAGATAAAATAGTATAATCAAAACTTGTATGTCATTTTTAAAGAAAAATCTAAAAAAAATTATTATTATTGGTCTTATTCTTATCCTATCTGGATTTGGCATTTTTAAAGTCAGAGCTCAATCTGCTCCTAAAACTGAAACAAAATTTAATGTCAAAAAAGAAACCATTATTCAACCAAAAAGAGAAACTATTAAAGATGAAATTACTCTTACTGGATTTATTGATGCTGCTATTAAGACCGAACTTCGTTTTCAAACTAGTGGACAATTAGCTTGGGTTGGAGTCAAAGTAGGGGATAAAGTCAAAAAATATCAAGCCATTGCTAGTCTTAATAAAGAAGAACTCAAAAAACAACTTCAAGTAGATTTTAATAATTATCGATCAGCTCTAGCCACTTTTGATGATACCCAAGATGATTACAAAAAAGAAAAAGACGGTTTTATTTTAACCGATGATATGAAAAGAATTTTAGTTCGTTCTCAAAATACTTTAAATAATTCAGTTATTAATTATGAACTTCAGGATTTAGCCATAAAATACGCTACTTTAATTACTCCAATTAATGGAATTATCACTGATATTGAACAACCTTCAAGTGGTATCAATATCACTCCAACTACTGCCACTTTCTCTATTGTCGATCCTACTAGTATTTATTTTAAAGCTCAAATAGATCAAGAAGATGTTGTTAAAATAAAAATCGGTGACCAAACTATTATTAATTTAGATAGTTTTCCTAATCAAGAATTTGAGTCTGAAATAACTTACGTTTCTTTTATTCCAGTTTCTGGGGAAACCAGTACTGTCTATGAAGTTAGATTTAAATTACCTTTAAATAATGATGATCTAAAATATAGAATTGGAATGGATGGAGATGCAATTATTTCTCTAAAAGAGAATTCTAATTCATTAGTTATTCCAGTTGATTCTATTCATCAAGAAAATGATCAAAGTTATGTTTTGGTTAAAGAAGGTGACAGTGTTAATTTAACTAAAAAATATATTAAAACTGGCATCGAAACTGATACTACCATTGAAATTTTAGAAGGACTTTCTGAAAATGACCAAATCGTCATCACAAAATAGTTCTAAAACTATTTTGGAGTTAAAAAATATTTCCAAAACCTATTTTTCTGGATCAGATACTTTTTATGCTCTTAAAAATGTCTCTCTAAAAATTAATAAAGGTGAATTTATTTCTATTACTGGACCATCTGGATCAGGTAAATCAACTTTAATGCATATTATTGGGCTTCTTGATAATCCTACCTCAGGTCAAATTTTATTAAATGGTCAAGATATTTCCAATCTTAAAGAACATCAATTAGCTCAAATTAGAAATGTCACTCTTGGTTTTGTTTTTCAACAATTTAATCTTTTACCCAAAACTTCCACTTTAGAAAATGTTCTTTTACCTCTTTTGTATTCCGACGTTCCCAAAAAATTAAGACAACAAATGGCAATAGAAATGCTCATCAAAGTCAATCTTCAAGATAAACTTCCTAACACTCCAGCTCAATTATCTGGTGGACAACAACAAAGAGTAGCTATTGCCCGAGCCTTAATTAATAACCCTCAAATTGTTCTAGCTGATGAACCAACTGGTAATCTTGACAGTAAATCCGGGATTGAAATTATGAAATTTCTTCATCAATTAAACAAAGAAGAGGGGAGAACTATTGTTTTTGTTACCCATGATATGGATCTAGCCAAACAAGCCAATCGAACTATTATTATTAAAGATGGCAAAATTTTAAAATAAAAAATGCTTAAACCAAGTTTTAACGATTTATTAAAATCAAGTTTTAGGTCGATTTTAAAAAATAAAAGTCGAACTATTCTAACTTCTCTAGGAATTATTATTGGGGTCACTTCAGTCATTCTTTTAACTTCAATTGGTAACGGTTTAAAAGTCTACATTACCCAACAATTTGACTCCTTAGGTGCCAATTCTATTTTTGTTACTCCTGGTCAAGTATTTAATGAAAACGGCGGCTTTGCCCAAGGAGGAATGATGATGACCACTAGTTTTATTCAAAAAGATGTTCGTTCATTAGAAAGAGGTCTGAGAGATTCAATTATTATGCCTGTAAATGCGGTTTTTGCTGATATAAAATCAGCTAATGGTCTTAAAAAATCTGTTGAAATTGACGGTGGAACTGAAGAATTTGGTCTTAATAATAATCTTCTTCCTTCAAGTAATAATGGTCGTTGGTTTACAAAAGAAGAAAATGACAAAAAAACCCCAGTTATTATTTTGGGGTATAATTTAGCCGAAAAACTTTTCCCTAGTTTTAACGCTCTTGATAAGAAAGTAATTGTTAAAGGAAAGGATTTAAAAGTAATTGGAATCGTTGATAAAAAAGGAGCGTCTATGGGAGGACCTAGTGTTGACGACCAAGCCTATGCCCCAATTACTGTTGTTTCTGATTTAGCTGGTAACGAAGACATTAATAGTATTATAGTCAAAGCCCCTAATAAAAACTCTATCGAATCAACCAAAAAAGAAATAACCAAAATTATGGAAGAAAGATATGAGACCGATGCTTTTTCTGTTTTTGATAGTTCTCAACTATTAAATTCTATTAATTCTATTATTAGTGTTTTAACCATAGCCTTAAGTGGTATTGCCGCTATTTCTCTAGTCGTTGGTGGTATTGGAATTATGAATATAATGTTAGTTTCAGTTACTGAACGTACCAAAGAAATTGGACTTCGAAAAGCTATTGGTGCTTATCCTCGAGCTATTCTTATTCAATTTTTAATTGAAGCTGTTATTTTGTCCTGTCTCGGAGGAGTAATTGGTATTTTGTTAGGATTTTTAGGAACCTTAGCTATTAATCCATTTTTTCCTGCTAAAATCACCATTTCCTCTATAGTATTAGCCTTTGGCGTGTCTTCTGTAGTAGGAATTATTTTCGGTGTTGCTCCAGCTCGCAAAGCTTCAAAACTTTCTCCAATCGAAGCTTTAAGGTACGAATAAATTCATTTTTGTTATCATTTATTAGTGAAACACGAATTTCGTTACCATTTATTGGCTTTGTTGATTATTTTTATAATTATCTCTGTTTTTTTAGTAATTTTAAGAGTTAATAATATTAAAATAATTTCTGTATTTCTTGGTTTATTTTTAGGTTCTTTTATTTTAGATATTGATCATTTTATTTTTTGGTTTTTTCTCAAACCAAACTTAGAAGAAAGTCGTCTAGTTAGACTTGCTCTAAAACATTATAATTTCAAATCTGTCTGTCATATTTTAAAAACCAGTCATAGAAGTCATCACAATCTTATTTTTCATCACTATTTTTTTCAAGTAATTTTAACTTTATTTTCTTTTTTTATATTCACTTTAACCAACAATCTTTTTATTTTTAGTTTTATTGTTGCTATGAATCTTCATCTTTTAGTTGATGAAATTATTGATTATTTTTATAATCCCAATATTTTACAAAATTGGCTCTTTGCTAGAGAAGAGACTCAGCTTCCTGTTAAATTTTTAAACCGCTATATCTTTATGTTTTTAATTTTCTTTGTTATCTTTATAATATTTATGATCTATTCCCAATTATGATGGTATCCAGTCCAGAATTATTTTTACAAGCCAAGAAATATCTCTCTAGTCATCAAAAAGAATTAGTCACTGATGTCGAGATTATTTTAAAACGGCTTCAAATCAAAGATAATATCAGTGATTTTTCTTTTTTAGTTTCTCCTCTTGCCAAAGCCTATGAAGGTTTTTTGAAAGATTTTTTCCTTAAAATAGGAATTATTTCTGATGCAGAATATGAAAGTGATCGTTTTAGGGTAGGGAAGACTCTTAATCCATCTCTTCGTTACAAAAGATTTTCCGTCTTTCAAAAGTTAGCCGATTATCATGAAAACGGAGAAGAATTAGCTGAAATGCTTTGGGATGCTTGGAAATTTGGTCGCAATGAAATATTTCATTATTTTCCCAATAATTTCAAAAATCTTTCCCAAAATGAAGCTGAAGAAAGAATTAATCTTCTTCTCCGAGCCATTATCAGAGCCAGCGAATTTATCGACCAAAATCAAAAAATCTAACAAACATCAGATATTTTTATTAATTTTCCTTCAAAATCTTTAAAACTATCCCTATTTACTTCCCAAAAAGACAAAGGTACTGGTATTTTATTAGCATTACCCGGAACATCAATTATTAAATTTGGACAACAAAAACCAGAAATTCTCTTTCTTAACTCTGTCATAATTTCTATTTCTTCTTTAAGTGGCACTATATATTTTTCAATCCCTTTAATCTTATTACATTGATAAATGTTATATGGCCTCACACCTAACTCTACTAATTTAGAAAAAAGTTCTTCTAGAATTTCTACTGAATCATTAATTCCTTTCAAAAAAACCGATTGTGAATACAAAATAATTCCTGTTTGTCTAATTTTATTTATAACTGATTCGGTTTCAATAGTAATTTCATTAATATGGTTTACATGAATCGACATATAAATTATCTGTTCACGTTTCTTCTTTAATATTTCCAAAAAATTTTTTGAAATTAGTTTAGGTGCTGTTATTGGAGCTCTGGTGTGAATTCTAATAATTTTAATCTGCTCTAATTGACTAATTTTTTCAAAAACATATTCTAATAAATCGATAACCATTAACGGTTCACCCCCAGAAAAGATAACTTCACCAATCTCTTTATTTTTTAAGAGATATTTGACTATATTATCTATATCTATATTTTCTAAACTTTTACGACACTGTTCCTTTTTCCATTTTCGATAACAAAAATCACACTCAACTGGACAATTTAAAGTTAATTCCAATAAAACTCTATTTTTATATCTCCTAATTAGACCTTTAACTGGTGTGACTTTATCTTCAAAAAAAATATCCTTCATATTATTCAATAATAATTAATTTCAAATCATTAATATTTTTTACATCAGCAAAAATCATTGCCAATCTATCTACACCAATCGCAATCCCAGCACATTTTGGTAATTTTTCCAAAATTTCAATAAACTTATCATCAGTTTTATAACTCACTAATTCAGCATCATCATTAAATCTTTTTTTATATTCCTCAATTTCTACTCCTTCATTTCCACAATTACCTAACTCAATTCCTCCAATATAAAATTCAAATCTTTCCGCTATTCCAAATTCATTTATTTTTGTAATAGCCGCTAATTCTTTTGGATATTCATAAATAAAAGTTATCATCCCATTTTTACCCAAGTTTGGCTCCACTTCAATTCCATAAATTTGAGACCAAACATCAATATAATCCATATTTTCTACTCTATATCCTTTATTTTTTGCCTGCTCAAAAAACTTTTTATGATCAAAAATATCTGTTATTCCAGCATATTTTTTAAAAGCCTCAGTCACTGTAATTTTCTCAAACTTTTTTAAATCAATAATTTTATTTTGATAGTTAATTTTTTCTTTACCAAACATTTTTTTAGATATAAATCTTAGCAAATTCATTACATCTTCAGTAATCTCAAAATAATCTGCATTAACTCGATAAAATTCCAACATTGTAAATTCAAAAGAATGTTTTATTTCTACTGGTTCATTATTTCTAAAAGATTTACCCAAAGAAAAACAATTTCCAATCCCATCAACAATTAATCTCTTCAAAAATAATTCTGGTGATGGAATTAAATACATTTCTTGATTATTTTTTTTAAATAAATTTTTCGTTTCAAAAATTTCTAAATAAGATTCCGGTATCAAACTAGGAGAGAGAAGGGGAGTGTCAATCTCAATAAAACCAGCCTTTTTTAAAAAAATACCAGCCAATTTCTTTGTTTCCAAAAAAATCTGGTGATTTTTAAAATTATTAATTTGAGACTTAATTTCCATAGAATCATATTATATCAACTAAATTAATATTGACATAAAAAC
>JBAYMA010000002.1:0-26401 GCA_041663805.1 Candidatus Shapirobacteria bacterium
GAGTTGAACTTACTCCATACAATGGCATTCCTCATCTTTTAGTTCCAGTTATCGTTGAACCAGAAAAAGTTATTTCTGCCTTAAAATGGGCAGTTTCAGAAATGGAACGTCGTTACAAAACTTTTACCGAAGTTGGTGCTAAAAATATTGAAGCCTACAATAATCTTTCTGGTTTTCAATCTATGCCTTACATTTTGATTTTTATTGATGAATTAGCTGAAATTATGTTATTTTCTCCATCAGAAGTTGAAGATAATATTTGTCGTTTGGCTCAAATGGCTCGAGCTGTTGGTATTCATTTAATTTTAGCTACTCAACGTCCTTCAGTTAATGTTATTACTGGTCTTATTAAAGCTAATATTCCTGCTCGTATGGCTTTTGCCGTTGCTTCAGTTACTGATTCTAGAGTTATTTTAGATACTCCAGGGGCTGAAAGAAGAATAGGAAGGGGAGATATGCTTTATATGCCTTCAGATTTAGCCAAACCAATTCGTATTCAAGGTTGTTTTGTTTCCGATAAAGAAATCACAACCCTTATTGACTTTCTTAAGGGTCAAAAAAATACTGAATATGATGAACAAATTCTTAATCAACCAGTTTCAGCAGGTCGTGGAAATTCAAGAAATTCACCATCTGTTAGTGCTAATATCGAAGATCGTGATCCTATGTTTGATGAAGCTGTCAAATTAGTTCAGGATTTAGGTAAAGCTTCTTCATCTCTTATGCAACGTCGTCTTAAACTTGGTTATGCCCGAGCTGCTCGAGTTTTAGACCAATTAGAACAAGCCGGAATAGTTGGTCCTGCCAATGGTGCTAAAGCTAGGGACATTTTAATTGATCACAATAATCCTTCAGATAATTTAGAAAATTAATTAATATGTTTTGTGCTTCTTCTTTACTCAAAAATACTCGTCTCGATAAAGAGTGGGAATTAGAGGATATTTCTAAAAAAATAAAAGTCCCTCTTAAATATCTCGATGCTATTGAAAATGAAATTGTTGCTAATTTTCCTTCAGAACCTTATTGTTCTTTAATCATCAAAGATTATGCTGATTATTTAGGTTTAAATGGAACTGAAATTTTGTCTCTTTTCCGTCGTGATTTTGATCAAAAACGTAAAGTTAAATCTTCCAAAAAAACTTTTTTTTCTTTTACTCCTCAATTTACCTTCACGGTTTCTATCATTGCTATTTTAATAATTTTTTCTTTCTATCTAATTTCTGAATATCTTAAATTTCATCAACCTCCCAAATTAAAAATAAATTGGCCTCATGAATCAACTGTTTCTGCTTCAATTATTGAAATCAATGGCAGTACTGATATCGAAGCCACTATTCGTGTTAATCAAGATTTAATTTTAGTTGATAATAATGGTAATTTTCAAAAAAAAATAAATCTTAACTCTGGCGACAATAGAATTGTAATTGAATCCACTTCTCCTAATGGTAAAACTACTATCGAAGAAAAAACAATAAATTCTTCACCCTAAAACAAAAATAGGCTATACTGATTATATGAACATTACACAAATAGTCATTATTATTAGTCTTATACTTATTACTGGTATTACAGTTGCTTCTGGTGTTTGGTTAATTTTGATTTTCAAAGAATTGAAAATAACCATTAATAAAACCAATAAAATTTTAGATGATACTCAAAGTATTACCAGTTCTGTAGCCAAACCAATATCTTCCATTTCCGAATTTGTTATGGGTTTTAAAAATGGTTTTAGCTTTTTTAACAAATTATTTGATAAAAAAGATAACAAAGAAGATAAAAAAGATGGAAAATGAATGTTGCTGTAAGTCAAATTCTAATTCTGGATTTATTTTTGGCTTAATCTGTGGAGCTGTTATTGGAGCTGTTATTGCTGTTTTAATTTACAAAAATAACAAAACTGAAGTCTTTGAAAATCTTCAAGAAAAAATTAAACATTTTTTTCAAGATTTAATAGGAGAGGAATCAGTACCTAAAAAAATTATTGTTGTTAAAACTGATCCAGTTTCTATTGTTTCAATGCCAAGAAAAATTAAACCTGCTCCTAAGATGTTTGTTAAAGCTAAGAAATAAAAAGACAGAGGGGTTTTGAATTGATATAATCACTCTATGAAAGCTCGCGAATTAAAGGATAAATTTATCAATTTTTTTGTTTCTCAAAAACACGTTGAAATTCCTTCTAGTAGTCTAATTCCAGAAAACGATCCAACGACTTTGTTTATTTCTGCTGGAATGCATCCTCTCATACCTTATTTGCTTGGTCAATTACATCCACTTGGGAAACGTTTAACCGATGTTCAAAAGTGTATTAGAACAGGCGATATTGATGAAGTTGGTGATGAAACTCATCATACTTTTTTTGAAATGTTAGGTAATTGGTCACTAGGTGATTATTTTAAAAAAGACATGATCCCTTGGAGTTATCAATTATTAACTCAAGAATTAAACATCAATCCTAACAATCTTCATGTCACTTGTTTTATTGGTGATGATAATGCTCCAAAAGATACTGAATCCCACGATTTATGGCTAGTCCAAGGCATCCCAGAAGAAAGAATCCATTATTTACCTAAAAAAGATAATTGGTGGGGTCCAGCTGGTACTGTCGGTCCTTGCGGTCCAGATACCGAAATGTTTATTGATACTAAACCTCAAGACGGTCCAATTGATTTTACTCTTGGTTGTAAACAAGGGAGAATTATTGAAATTGGTAATGACGTTTTCATGCAATATAACAAAAACGATAAAGGTGAATATATTGAAATGTCTCAAAAAAATGTTGATACTGGTTATGGGGTAGAAAGAAATATTGCTTGGATGAATGGTTTTTCTGATAATTATTCAACTGATATTTGGCAACCAATTATCAAAAAAATAGAACAAATTTCTGGGAAATTATATTCTGACGACAATAATAAAAAACCAATTCGTATTATTGCTGATCATATCCGTAGTTCTGTTTTTATTATTGCTGATGGGGTAGAAACCTCCAATAAAGAAGCTGGTTATGTCTTGCGTCGTTTAATTCGTCGAGCTATTAGACAGGGGAAATTAATAGGTATAGAAACAAATTTTACTAAAATTATTGCTCAATCTGTTTTAGATAATCAAGATAATTATGCTGGTATTTACCCTGAATTAAATCAAAATAAAAATAAAATTTTAGAAATTTTGGAAGCTGAAGAAAATAAATTTAGAAAAACTTTAGATCGGGGATTAAGTGAAATAAATAAATTAATTAAGACAAATAAAAGCGTCTCTGGTTGTGAAGCTTTTGATCTTTATCAAAATTTTGGTTTTCCAATTGAAATGGTTCAAGAGGAATTAGCTAAAAATAATTTATCTCTAGATTTAGAAGAATTTAATAAAGCTAAAGAAGATCATCAAAAGCAGTCTCAGACTTTGTCTGCTGGCAAATTCAAATCAGGACTAGCAGATAATAGTGAAATTATTACCAAATATCATACTGCTACTCATTTACTTCATACTGCTCTTCGCCAAATTTTAGGTGATCATGTTCAACAATCTGGTTCCAATATTACTTCAGAACGTCTTCGTTTTGATTTTTCTCACAATGACAAGTTAACTGATGATCAACTTAAATCAGTTTCTGAATTAGTTAATCAACAAATTAAAAATAAATTATCAATTATTAAAGAAAATCTACCTTTTGTTGAAGCCCAAAAACAAAATGCCATTGCTTTTTTTGGTAATAAATACCCTGATATTGTTTCTGTTTTTACAATAGGTGATTTTTCCAAAGAAGTTTGCACTGGCCCTCACGTAAAAAATACTGGTGAATTAGGCAATTTTAAAATTATTAAAGAAGAATCAGCTGGTTCTGGCAAGCGCCGTATCTATGCAGTTTTAAAATAAAATATGATCACTTGTAATTTTGAAGATGGAAACAAAGCTTATCTTCGTCACGGAGTTGTTGATGTTTTAGTTTTAAAGGGCAATCAGATTCTTTTGGAAAAAAGAAACAAAAAACTTCTCGAAGGTGGCAAATGGGCTCTAGTCGGTGGATATATTGAAAGAGATGAAACATTGATAGGAGCGGTCAAAAGAGAAACTCTTGAAGAAACAGGTTATCAAATAGACGATATCAAACTTCTTAAAATTATTGACAATCCCAATCGACCTGGTGAAGACCGTCAAAATATTGCCTTTCTTTTTGTTTGCCAAGCTGGAGAAAAAGTTGGCAAATCAGATTGGGAAGTTGATGATCTCCAATGGTTTGATTTAGATAAACTTCCTTCAAAAGAATTGATCGCTTTTGATCATTGGCAATCAATTCAATTTTATATCGATTCCTTAAAAAGCCCTCAGCTGATTTTATAATTTAAATTAAAAAACTAACTATCAGACTCGAAATATAGTATCCTAATACTATGGATGGTACTAATTTTTGGTTAATTTATATTCAAGACGAACAAGTTTCTGTATCTCTTATTTCTGATATCAACCATAAATATCAAATATTAGCTGCCGGTGTCAAAAGAAATTGGGATATCAATTCAGAAGAATCTCTTATTAAAGCTACCGACGAATCTCTTTCAGAAGCCGCTCTCAATGCTAATATTGTTGAAGACCAAGAACCAGAGTTGGCTGCTTTTGTTGTTCCTCCTTTTTGGGTTGCCAGTGACGGTAAAATTTCTGCTCCTAAATTAAAATTAATTAAAAGTATTTGTAAAGAACTACATCTTCGTCCTTCTGGTTTTTTATCTGAAGATGAATCTATTGTTGAAAATGCTAATCAAGTTGATGGTTTTCCAGCTAGTTTTATTTTAATTCATCTTTCTTCTCATGAGTTTTATTCATCTTTAGTATATTTAGGTCATGTCAAAGAAAGAATCAGAAAGAATTTTGATGGCGAATTTAATGGCCAGATATTAGAATCAAGCTTACTTGAATTTAATTCTGAATCAGCTCTACCTCCTCAGATCATTATTTTTGGTATGGCTGATGAAAAAACATTAACTACTTTGAAAAATTTTCCTTGGGTTGGTAAAAAGAATATTGAAACATTTTTGCATTTTCCAGAAATTAAACTCTATTCTGATATTGATATTATTAATATTTTTACCAAAGTAATTACTTCTCAAATTAGATCAAATTTTGATCAAAGTACTGTCGATGATGATTCACCAATTGAACCAACCGAAACAGTCGAAAAAAATGAAGAATCATTAGTTCAAGAAGCTATTTTAGAAGAAACTGATGCCGAAGCTTTTGGTTTTTCTTCAAACCCTCCTCTTTTAATAGAACCAAATTTACCTGAACCAAATCTTGATCCTTTTGTTCCGGAAATATTGCCTCCACCAGTTGTTAAAAATCTTCCCAAAATTAATTTTTCTCTAGATTTTCTCAAAAAAATTAAATTACCAAAATTTAAATTGAATAATTTTATTTGGATTGTTTTAATGATTTTGCCATTTTTATTTTTTATTCCTTTCTTTTTTGCTAAAAGTCAAATTACTCTTTTTGTTACCCCATATCAATTTAATAAATCACTGCCAGTTACCTTAAAAGTAGACGCTGATTCTAATCAAATTTCTCAATCAATTATCCCTGTTGAAAAACAGTCATTTGAGATTAAAGCCACTGCTACTATTTCTACTACTGGTCAGAAAACAATTGGCGATAAAGCCAAAGGTGAAATAATTATTTATAATAAAATTGATAAAGCTCAAAATATTCCCAAAGGTTCTATTTTAACCGATTCTTCTGGTAAAAAATTTGAATTAACTACAGTTGTATCAGTTGCTTCTAGTAGTTCCAATCTAGATCAAGGGGTTATTACCTTAGGTCAAACAAAAACTGTAATTATGGCCACAGATATTGGTTCTGAATTTAACATTAATAAAGATTCTCAATTAAGATTTAAAGATTTTTCAGATACTTTATTAATAGCTAAAGCTGATGCAAATTTTACCGGTGGAAGTAAAGAGCAAATTAGTGCTGTCAGTGACAAAGATAAATCTGATATGCAAATTAAAATTAATCAAGAAATCGATAAAAATATTCAAGACAAAATTAATAACGATTTAAAAGATATTTCTGGAATCATTAAAGAAACTATTCAGAGTAAGAAAAATACCCTTGAACTTAATCGGGAAGTAGGCGAACAAGCAGATGAATTAATTGGAAATGTTGTTGCTTCAGTTACTGTTTTTACTGTTTCTAATGATGTTAAAACTAAATTAATTAATCAGTTTTTATTATCTGAACCAAATTTTAGTGATGTTAGTTTAAGTACTAATGATTTTTCTCTCTTGTTTAAGATTGATGTTATCGATAGTCAAAAAGCCACTGGAATACTCACTCTTAATGGTCTCTCATTACCTAAAATTGATTTAACTAAATTGAAAAAAAGTTTAACTGGTAAAACTACTACCAAAGCTGAAACTATTATTAAAAAAATTATTCCTCGGGCGTATAATTTTCGTATTAACAATAATTTTCCTTTAGGTTTATTACCTTTTAGATCAGAAAATGTTGATATTGAAGTTAAAATAGAATCTTTGTGAGCTACATTTATTTAAAAAAAGAAATTAAGTTAAAATCTTCCCTTAGGTCAAAGCGCAAAAAAATCTTAAGCGGAATTTTATTAACTACAGGAATTTTCTTTTTTTTATCTGCCGTTTTTCCTATTATCAAATTTCAGATTGAATATTCTCTCAAATTTAAACAAATTATTAATCCACTTTCAATTGAAAGTTACAACAAATCAAATAATATTTTAAGAAATATGACTACTGATTACACCCAACTTTCCAATTGGTTTGTCAATGATACTAAAAATGAAAACAATGGCCAAGTTAAATTAATTGACAATAATCAAACCGTTTATTATTTATCAATTCCTAAATTAAATATTAAAGATGCTGTAGTTACTATTGGTAGTATGGATCTTAAAAAAAGTTTGATTCAATATCCTCAAACAGCTTTACCGGGACAACTTGGTAATGCTGTTGTTTTTGGTCACTCTGTTTTACCCCAATTTTTTAATCCTAAATCATATTTAACTATTTTTTCTACTCTTTATAAACTCAAACAAGGGGATGAAATTATTATTAATTTTGATAAATCTACTTACAAATACATAATTGAAGAAATGTATGAAATTCAACCTACTGATTTTTCAGTTTTAGAACAACGTTTTGATAATAAAAATTTAACTCTGATTACCTGTAGTCCTCCCGGTACTTATCTTCGTCGTTTAGTTATTAAGGCTCAACTGGCGTTATAATTATTTATGAATGTTTTAGCTATTGATTATGGTTCCAAAAAAATTGGTTTAGCTATTGCTATTGAAAATATTATTGAACCAATCCCTAGTATTAAAAATGATATTGATGTTTTTAAAAATATAGAAACAATTATCGCGGATTATCAAATCAAAAAAATATTTGTTGGTATTTCCGAGGGAGAATTTGCAAAATTAACTCAAAAATTTATCAAAGATCTCAAAAATATGCTAACATTACCTATAGAAACGGTTGAAGAAGCTGTTAGTACTATTGAAGCTGATCAAATTTATTTCTTCAATCATAAAAAAAAGAAAAACTATAAAAAAGCAATCGATTCTATCGCTGCCGCTGTTATTTTAAGAAGAGTTATTAATTAAATAATAAAAATATGATTAAAGATCTAATTACCCCTATTCAAGCATGGTTATTATCTCAAAAAAGATGTGTTGGTTGTGGCGCTGCCTTGGTTAAAGGTGTTCGTAAACCTGTCAGAGGAAAAATTACTGCTACTTGTCATTGTGGACGTATTTTTATTTATGATCAAGAAAAAGATACTTACCGCCGCGCTTTATTTGACGAAGTTTAATCTGTAATGATTAAAAAAATATTTTTTTTATTTTTATCATTTGTAGTTTTTGTTGTTTTGATTTTTTTTGGTTTTTTATATTTAAATAATCAACCAATTTCTTCAAACAATAGTCCGAAAGTTTTTGTTATTAAATCTGGCGATGGTATTAAACAAATTTCTCAAAAATTAGAGGATAGTAATTTAATTAAAAATAAATATGTTTTTTTGTTTTACAGTTATAAACTTTCTTTAAATCAAAAAATTCAAGCTGGAAATTTCAAACTTTCTCAAAATTTAACCACTAAAGAAATAGTTATAAAACTTTCTAAAGGGGGATCTACTGATTATTGGTTAAAAATTATTGATGGTACTAGAGTTGAAGAATTAGATGTTAATGCTGATTTTCTTGTTAAAGCTAAAAATCTTGAAGGTTATCTTTTTCCTGATAGTTATTTAATTCCTCAATATTTCACCACGGATCAAATTTTATCCACTATTAAAAATAATTTTGATCAAAAATTTGCCAAAGCCAAAATTGATGCCATCAACATTAAAATGACCAATAAAGAGATTGTTATTTTTGCCTCCATTATTGAAAGGGAAGCAAGAACTCTAAAATCAAAACAAGAAATTGCGGGTATTTTATTAAATCGTCTTAATATTGGTATGGCTCTTCAAGTTGACGCTTCTGTTCAATATGCTAGAGATTCTAAAAAGAAACCAGTTGAATATTGGAAACCATTAAATTATACCGATTTATCCATTGTTTCTCCTTTTAACACTTATAAAAATAGAGGTCTTCCTCCATCTCCTATTTGTAATCCTGGATATGATTCTTTATATGCTGCTTTCCATCCAATCGATTCAGATTATATTTATTACATCACTGGTAATGATAATAAAATGCATTATGCTACTACTCTCGACGAACACAATTCCAACGTAGCTAAATATTTGAGATAAATTATTTTTTGTTAATTAATTCATCCAAAATAATCCATCGTCTTTTCTTTTCACTCATTGGGATTTCATCTTTATAAAGTTTAGCTGAGACTGTTCCTTTACGAGGGGAGTATTTGTTTAAATACCCAATTTCAAATTTAGCTTTTTTACAAAGTTTAATTGTATTTTGAAAAGCTTTTTCATCTTCACCTGGGAAGCCAATAATTATATCTGTTGAAAATCGAACATCTTTAACTTTAGATCTAATTTTTTTAACTAAATCTAAATATTCTTTAGAAGTATAACCTCGATTCATTTTTCTAAGTACTTCATCATCTCCTGCCTGAATCGGCAAATGTAATAACCTATCAATGTTCTTATATTTAGCAATAGTTTCAATTAATTCATCAGAAAAATCCCAAGGATTACTACTGACAAAGGAAATTTTTTCTAAATCTTTTTTTGCCACCTCTTCCAATAATTTATGAAATAAGCTTTTAAATCTTTTTTTACCCATCGATACTACAGTTGCTTCAGTAAAATCATTTCCATAAGAGTTCACATTTTGACCAATCAACATCACTTGTTTAAATCCATTAATAATTGCTTTATCAATATCTTTTAAAATATCCTCCATTTTGCGGGAAATTTCTGGACCTTTAGCAAAAGGCACAATACAATAACTACAAAAATTACTACAACCAAAACTAATTGGAATTAAAGCTACTTCATTTTTTCCTCTTAATGGTTCAATATTAAAACTAATTTCTTCAATTGGTAAGAATTCAGATACGGTTGGAAAATCTCTTTTTAGTTGAGCTATTTTTTTTCCAGTTTTATCTCTATTAGCCAATCCCGCCAAACATCCTGTAACTATAATTCTAATTTTTTTCTTATTTTTTTTATTTAACTTATCAATTTCGTTTATCAAACCATAAACTCTATTCTCAGCTGATTCTCGAATAATACAGGTATTAATCACCACCAAGTTAGCTTCTTTCCAAGTATTTACTTCTTTATATCCTTTATTCCAATAAAAAGTCTTAATTCTTTCCGAATCGGCGGTATTTCCAATACATCCAAAAGTTTTAATAAAAAATTTCATCCTTCATTTTATCAAAATCTCATTTGCAATATTTTTTGGTAAATGAGAATATTATTTATGGATAACCCAAATGATAAAAATCAATCTAATCACAACAATGATTATCAAGATATTTTAAATAAGTACGCTGCCTCAATTAAATCAGAAACCAATGAAGAAACTACAGAAGAAACTACCGACCCTCAACAATTTTTAAAAGAAACTAATTCACTTCAAATAGAACCTGCAGTTATTGAAACCACTCCAGAACCAGAAATTAAAACAGAATCAGAATCGATCCCAGAAACGCCAATAGAAACAACTCCAATTATTAAACCAACTCCTCAAACAGAAACCATTAGTGGTGAGCCTGTCGAATCTACTCTAGAACCACCAATTCCAGAACCAGAATTTTCCGAACCAGAAGTTTCTCCAAGAACCCCAGAGCAAATTAAAGAAGAAGTTAATCAAATTCTAGATATTAAACCTAATAGTTTAAATTTATTTAAAATATTTTTTATTATATCTTTCTTTATTTTTATTACTGTAATTGGAATTTTAATTTATACCTTTTTTTCAAATTCCAATAATAGTTCTTCAGATGATTCTTCTATTACTCCTACGACAATTATATCTAGTGATATTTTTTGTGAATTAAATGGATTTAAATATCAGCAAGGGGCATCTTTCCCTTCAGCTGATGGGTGTAACACTTGTACTTGTGAATCTGAAAATACTATTACTTGTACTGAAAAAACTTGTGCTCCAACACCTATTGCCACCAAATCAGCAGTTGCCACAAAATCCGCCACTAAATCTGCCTCAAAATCTACTCGTTGACCATACTTGACAAAGGCCTTATAATACCTCTATTCGGCGAGCGGTTGGTACATAACTCGTCCTCAAAATTTAGTAATTAAAAAACCTTGATGCCTTCCGTTAAAAGAACTCAATGGGGTGAAAAATACCCTAACCTTCCTAAGTTAGATTTAATACAAATTCAAAAGGAATCCTGGAAAGATTTTCTTGATCGAGAATTAAAAGAAACCGTCCAATCAATTAGTCCAATATCCGATTACACTGGTAATAATTGGCAACTTAATTTAGGTTCTCTTACCTATGATCCAATTACCATTACCCCTGAAACTGCTAAGAAAAAAGGTCTTAATTACACTATTTCTGTCCGTATCAAAGCCACTTTAAACAACAAAAGAACTGGAAATGTCCGCGAAGAAGATGTTTTCTTTCTAAATTTACCAACAATGACAGATGAAGGAACCTTTATCGTCAATGGTATTGAAAGAGGAGTTATTAATCAATTAGTCCGATCCCCAGGTGTTTATTTTACTAGTGAAAATGATCCTTCTACTGGAAAAACTCTTTATAATGCTGAAATTCGTCCAACTCGTGGTTCTTGGTTAGAATTTTTTGTCGGTAAAAAAGATGTTATTTTTGCTAGAATTGATCGAAAAAAGAAATTTCCTGCCACTATTATTTTGCGAGCCGCCTGTCAAATGAATGACAAACAACTCATTGCTGAATTTGGCGATTTTATTTCTCCTACTATACAAGCTGATATCTCTAAAACTACCGAAGAAGCTATTTTGGAATTTTATCGAAAACTTCGACCCGGTGAACCAGTCGTTTTAGAAAATGCTCAAAAATTCTTTGAAGAAAGATTTTTTAATTTACACACTTATGAATTAGGTAATGTTGGTCGTTACAAAATTAATAAAAAATTTGGTTTCAATTTTGACGACACTAATAAAGAAAATTGGGTTTTACGAAAAGAAGATTTAACTGCTACTATAAAATATTTAATTAAACTCCAAAAAGGTGAAGTTACTCGTCTTGATGATATTGATAGTTTAGCTAATCGTCGTCTTCGACGTTGTGGTGAAATCGTTTCTCAAATTGCCATTCGTCCAGCTTTAGCTAGATTTGAAAGAATGGTTAAAGAACGTATGAGCTTAATTTCTACCAAAGAAAAACCAGCTCCTAGTCAAATGATCAATCCTCAACCACTTATTTCTGCTCTTAATACTTTCTTTAGATCTAATCAACTTTCAGCTATTTTGGATCAAACTAATCCTTTAGCTGAACTTGATTTACTTCGCCGAGTTACTGTAGTCGGTATTGGTGGTTTAACCAGAGAAAGAGCTGCTTTCTCTATTCGTGATGTTCATAGTTCTCAATATGGTCGTATTTGTGCTGTTCGTTCACCAGAAGGTCCTAATATTGGTTTGGTTACTTATCTTGCTCTTTATGCCAAAGTCGATAAATATGGATTTATTCAAGCTCCTCTTCGAAAATTAGAAAAAGTTAAAGGTGGTTATCAAATTTCTGATGATCATGTTTATCTTGATGCTGATGATGAATATGAGAAAAAAATTACTCACTTAGGTATCAAATTTAATGACAAAGGTATAACTAATCAAGAATGGGTTCCTATTCGTTATCAAGGTGAATATATTGAAGGACCAATTGATGGAGTTGAATATATTGATTTAGTTCCTAATCAAATTGTTGGTGCTTCTGCTTCTCTAATTCCATTTGTTGATCATGACGATGCTACTCGTGCTCTTATGGGTTCCCACATGCAGACTCAAGCAGTTCCTTTAGTTTCTCCTCATGCTCCAATTGTTGGTACTGGTATGGAAACTAGTGTTGCTAATGCCATGAAAAGAACAATTTTAGCCAATCATTCGGGTAAAGTTACCTATGTTGATGGTAGTAAAATTGTAATTGCTCTTGATAAAAAAATTCCTCCAGAACATCACGATCAAAGTGATGTTAGTGATGATGGTAAAACTGAAACTTATTATTTAGTTAAATTTGAAAGAACTTCACCTTACGGTACTTGTTATAACCAAAAAGCAGTTATTAAGGCTGGTGATGTTGTTAAAGCAGGTGATTTATTAGTTGATGGCCCATCTACCGATGGTGGTGAACTTTCTATTGGTTGTAATCTTTTAGTTGCTTATGCTGAAATTGATGGTCTTAATTATGAAGATTCTTTCTTAATTTCTGATCGTTTAGTTAAAGAAGATATATTAACCAATATTCAAATTTATGAATATTCTGCTCAAGTCGTTGAAACTAAACTTGGTTCAGAAGAATTAACCAAAGATATTCCTAATGTTTCTGAAAATGAATTAGCTAAACTTACTGATGACGGTATTGTTATGATTGGTGCTATTGTTGGTCCAAATGATATTTTAGTTGGCAAAGTTGAACCTCGTGGTGAAAAAGAACTTTCAGCTGAAGAAAGACTTTTAAGAGCTATTTTTGGTGAAAAAGCTCGTGAAGTTAAAGATACTTCACTTAGAGTTCCAAATGGTGAAGGTGGAGTTGTTATTAAAGTCGATATTTTAGATAAAGATAATGGTGATGAACTTGATCCAGGTGTTAATAAAACCATTAAAGTTTATGTCGCTCAAATTCGACGTATTCAAGAAGGGGATAAAATCGCTGGAAGACATGGAAACAAAGGATGTATTAGTCGAATTATGCCTCAATATGACATGCCACACTTAGCTGATGGTACTCCAGTTGATTTAGTTATGTCACCAATTTCAGTTATTTCTCGTATGAACTTAGGGCAAATTTTAGAAACTAATTTGGCTTATGCCGGTCTTTATTTAAATAAAAAATATGCTGTTCCTGTTTTTGAAAAATATTCTGAAAATAGAATTGCTGAAGAATTAAAATCAGCCGGTCTTAACGAAGATTGTAAAACCCAACTTTATGATGGTCGAACAGGAGAAGCATATGATCAAAAATCTGTAGTTGGTATCGGTTATATCCTCAAACTTGTTCACATGGTTGATGATAAAGTTCATGCTCGTTCTACTGGTCCATATTCTTTAGTTACACAACAACCTCTCGGTGGTAAAGCTCGTATGGGTGGTCAACGTTTAGGAGAAATGGAAGTTTGGGCTCTTGAAGCACATCGAGCTGCCCATACTTTACAGGAAATGTTAACTATTAAATCCGATGATATTGAAGGTCGTACTCATGCTTTCCAAGCAATTATAAAAGGACAAACAATTCCTGAACCAGCTATTCCTGAATCATTCAAGGTTTTAACCAAAGAATTAGCTGGACTAGCTTTAGATATTTCTCCGGTTGGAGTTAGGGAAATAACTGATTTAATTCCTGATGAAGAAACTGTTCCAATTGATATTAAACCAGAAGATATTAATTCAGAAGTTTTGGTTGAAACTGAAACCGAAGTTGAAACCGAAGTTGAAGCTGAAGGTTTAGTTATTAAGGAGGAAAAATAATGTTTAAATTTAAAAATATGATCGATTTTACTGGTCTTCAAATCAAATTAGCTTCTCCAGAAGATATTTTGAGCTGGTCTAATGGTGAAGTCACCAAACCAGAAACTATCAATTACCGAAGTTGGCGTCCTGAAAAAGACGGTCTTTTTTGTGAAAAGATTTTTGGACCAAGTCATGATTATGAATGTTATTGTGGAAAATATAAAAAAATCCGATTTAAGGGTGTAATTTGTGATCGTTGTGGTGTTGAAGTTACTGTCTCTAAAGTTCGTCGTGAACGTATGGGACATATTAATTTAGCTTCTCCTGTAACCCATCTTTGGTATCTTAGAAATACACCATCTCCTATCGGTGTCATTTTAGATATTCCTCAAAAAGATCTTGAAGCTGTTGTTTACTTTACTAAATATTTAGTTACTTCAATTGATGATTCTAAACGCAAAGAAGCTTTAGAGAATTTGCGCGAACATTCTCAAAAACGTATTGAACAAATTGATGTCGATATTAAAAAAAATATTGAAATAAAAACTAAGGAAACTGAAACTGAAAAAACTGAGCTTAAGAAAAAAATTAAAAATCAAGATCAACTTTCTATTGCTCAAGAAGAGCGTAATGTTAAACTTAAACAAGACATTCAAAAACTTGAAAACAAGGCACTTGCTGAAAAAAATCGTATCGAAGGTTTAATTAAATATCTCGAGGAAAAAATTCAAACTATTGAAGTTTTATCCACTGTTTCTGATGAAGAAAG
Organism: Candidatus Shapirobacteria bacterium; assembly: GCA_041663805.1. GTDB lineage: Bacteria > Patescibacteriota > Microgenomatia > UBA12405 > UBA12405 > WARW01. The sequence goes on from JBAYMA010000002.1 coordinate 14,882, forward strand.
TTTCTATTTATCCCAATTTAAGGCAGATATTTTCTTTACTATTAAGATGGGTGCCGAAGCTATTATTGAAGTTTTAAATCAAATAGATTTAGTTGAAACTGTAAAAAATCTTAAAAAAGAACTTAACAAAACTAGTTCTAAAATTAAGAAAAAGAAAATCATGTACCGAATTCGTATTTTAAACGGCATGATCGAAAATAATATTAAAGCTGGTTCTATGGTTTTGACTCACGTTCCAGTTATACCACCAGATTTACGTCCTATGGTTCAACTTACTGGTGGTCGTTTTGCTACTTCTGATTTAAATGATTTATATCGTCGTCTTATCAATCGTAATAATCGTCTTAAAAAATTACTCAAACTTGGAGCTCCAGAAATCATTTTACGAAATGAAAAACGTATGCTTCAAGAATCAGTCGATATTTTGATTGATGCTCAAAAGAGTTCTAAAAATAAACGTAAAAGTACTAAACGTGTTCCTCGATCACTATCGGATCTTTTACGCGGTAAGAAAGGTCGTTTCCGACGTAATTTACTTGGTAAACGTGTCGATTATTCCGGTCGTTCAGTTATTGTCGTTGGTCCAGAATTAAAACTTGATCAAGTCGGTTTACCTAAAGAAATCGCTTTAGAAATGTTTAGACCTTTTGTTTTGCGTGAGCTTATGTCTACTGGTATTGCTCCCAATATTAAAAGTGCTAAAAATTTAATTGATCATCGAGTTACTGAGGTTTACGATATTTTGGAAAAAGTTACCAAAAATAACTATGTTCTTTTAAATCGTGCTCCAACTCTTCATAAGCTTTCAATTCAAGCTTTTAAACCAATTTTAGTTGATGGATTGGCTATTCATTTACATCCATGTGTTTGTAAAGGTTTTAATGCTGATTTTGATGGAGATCAAATGGGTGTTCATTTACCTCTTTCAGAAGCTTCTCAAAAAGAAGCCAAAGAATTGATGTTACCATCCCGAAATTTACTCAAACCATCTGATAGTAATCCTATTTCTATTCCAACTCAAGGTATGGCTGTCGGTTGTTATTACATTACTTCCATCCGTTCTCAGGATTTAGATAAATCTTCTAAAGATGGTCTTGAAAATTTGGTTATTTTTTCTGATAAAAATGAAGCTGAATTAGCTTATCAAACTGGAAAAATTGAACTTCGTGAATTAATAGCTGTTCGTATTAAAAATCAAATTATTAAAACTACTTTTGGTCGTATTTGGTTTAATAAAATTCTTCCAAAAGAATTTGATTTCTTAAATGAATCCATGGCTGGTTCTAAAGCTGTTAATGATTTAGTAGTTAAATCTCTTGAAATTGCTGGTCGAATTAAAACTGTCAAATTAATTGATTCTCTAAAAGATATTGGTTTTAAAGGTTTTACTCTTTCCGGTATTTCTCTTTCTATGGCTGATTGTGGTTATTTGCCAGAAAAAGATCAAATTATTACTGGAGCTAATAAACAAGTTGTTGAAATTGAAAATAATTACAAAACAGGTCTTATTAGTAATGACGAGAAAAAACGTCTTAGTCAAACTGTTTGGTTAGAAAAAACTGAAGAAATTGCCGAAAAAACTTGGGCTACTCTTGATATTGATTCTCCAATTCGTATTATTTCTAACGCTGGTATTAAACGTGCTTCCAAAGATCAGATTAAACAACTCTCTGGTATGAGAGGACTTATGGTTGATCCTACGGGTAAAATTGTTCAATTACCAACCAAATCAAACTTTCGTGAAGGTTTGTCAGTTTTTGAATATGTTACTGGTGCTCGTGGTACCCGTAAGGGTTTAGCCGACACTGCTTTAAAAACTGCTGATGCTGGTTATTTAACTCGCCGACTTGTTGATGCTGCCCATATTTCCATTATCCGTATGGATGATTGTGGTACCGACAAATTTATTACTATTGAAGCTACTGAAAAAGGTCGAGAAAGATATTATAGTCGTCGTATTATTGGCCGAATTTTAGCTAATGATGTTTTAATTCCAAAAACTAAAAAAGTTTTATTAACTAAAGGTACTTTATTAGATAATAATTCCATTAGTTTAATTGAAGCAAATCAAATTCCTTCAGTTGATATTCGTTCACCATTGACTTGTTCAGCTGAAACTGGACTTTGTAGTAAATGTTATGGTTGGGATCTTTCCACCAGAAAAATGGTTGAAGTTGGTGTTCCAGTTGGAGTTATCGCTGCTCAATCAGTTGGTGAACCAGGTACTCAACTTACTCTTCGAACTAAACACACTGGAGGTGTTGTTGGTACTGACGTTACTCAGGGTTTACCACGAGTTCAAGAATTATTTGAAATTCGTATGCCTAAAATTCCTTCACCTTTAGCTGAAGTTAGCGGTAAATTAAAAATAAAAGAAAACACTGATGGTTATGAAATAAAATTAACCGGTAAAGACGATGAAAATGTTGTTAAAAATATTACTTATCTTTTACCTTCAAATGCTAATCTTTTGGTTGCTGATGGTGATTTAGTTGCTAAAGGTACTCAACTTTCATCTGGTTCTCTAAATGTTAGAGAAATTATGGAAATCAAAGGAATCGAAGCTGCTCAAAAATATCTTATTAATAATATCCAAGGTGTTTATGAATCTCAAGGTATTACTATTCATGATAAACATCTTGAAGTTATTGTTAAAGAAATGAGTGACAAAATTAAAATTGAAGACCCAGGCGATACTAACTTCCTTTACGGACAAGTTGTTACCGGTGCTGTTTTCAATGCTGCCAATGAAAAAGCTAAAGAAAAAAATGGTAAAAGTGCTGTTGGTAAGAAGAATCTTTTAGGTCTTATCCAATCAGCTCTTACCACTGGTTCATGGCTTTCTGCCGCTTCATTCCAACAAACAACTAGTATTTTAACCGAAGCTTCCTTATTAGCTGAAGTTGATGACTTGATCGGTCTCAAGGAAAATGTTATTATCGGACGTCTTATTCCTGTCAATAAAGATCAATAAATTAATATGCCAACATTTAATCAACTTATAAAACGAAGTCGAACTGTTAGAGTTAAAAAACTTAAATCAGGTGCTCTTCGTAACAATTTTAATACAATTACTAATCGTTTTTGTAAAACTATGAATCCGGTTAAGAAAGGAGTTGTTACTGTGGTTAAAACCATGACTCCTAAAAAACCTCATTCAGCTTTACGAAAAATTGCTAAAGTTAAACTTAGTAATCGTAATTTAGTTACCGCTTATATTCCTGGTATTGGTCATAATCTTGCTGAACACAGTATCGTCAGTATTCGTGGAGGTCGTGTTCGAGATTTACCTGGTGTTCGTTATCATGTTGTTCGTGGTAAATTTGATGCTGGTGCTGTTGCTGGTCGAATGCAATCACGCAGTAAATATGGTGCTAAAAAACCAAGTGTTAAAACTTCCGTTTAATAAAAATTAAAAATTAAAAAATATGTCCAGAAAAGGAACCAGTAAAATTAGAAATATAGAACCAGATACTATTTATAGTAGTATTTTGGTTGCTAAAATTATCAATGCTACCATGAGAGATGGTAAGCGCAATGCTGCCGAAAAACAAATTTATCAGGCTTTGGAATTAATAAAAAAAGATTTTCCTGCTGAAACCGAAATTGAAGTTCTCGAAAGAGCTATCGAAAATATTAAACCAAAAGTTGAAGTTAGACCTCGACGTATTGGTGGATCTGTTTATCAAATTCCAACTCCAGTTCGTGGAAATCGTCAAAATTCTTTAGCTATCCGTTGGCTTATTAGTTCTTCTCGAGCTCGTGCTAATAAACAATATCATTCTTTTGCTCAAAAAATTGTTGCTGAAATTAATGATGCTCTCAATAATTCTGGTAGTGCAGTTTCTAAAAGAATGGAAATTGAACGTATGGCTGAGGCCAATAGAGCATTTGCTCACTTGAGGTGGTAAACTAATTTAATGTCATTTTTTTCAAAACCAAAAGTTGTTATTTGGCCTAAAAATAAATCTCTCGAAATTTATATTGATCGTAAAGAAAATAATTTTTTTAGTCTTGATATTAATATTTGGGAAGAAAAAAGTGATAAAGACTTAGAAAGTTTAGTTTTTTGTATTCATCAAAATAAAATTAGTTCTTGTTCTATTCTTATTCCTGACGATATTGTTATTACTAAATCTTTTGTCTACGATACTAAAATTACTGATATTGATAAAAAAGAAGTAATTGGTTTAGCTAATAGCCTTGTTCCTTTTGATATAGATCCAGATTTTATCGAGTATAATTTATTACAAGAAAATGACAAAACAGTTATTAATTCAATTATTTTTGATAAATCAAAAATTGACTGTCTTAAAAATAATTTAAATAAAATTAATCTCCAAATTGATTCTCTTAAGCCAGTTTCTAGTGCTATTTCTCAAATAATATCTACTATTTATTTGAGTGAATTTTTCCTAATTTACCCACTAAATGATTATGAATATACTCTTCTTTTATCTAAAAATAACCAAATTTATTTAACTACTAATTTTAAAGGTCCTAGTCTTGATATTCAAAAAACTATTAATTATGCCCAACTTTATTTTTCTAATCCCGTTAAAAAACTTTATTATCCAGAAGGTAAAGAAATTGAAATAATAACTTCTACAGAAATGGAAAAAACTACCTATAATGAAAATCAAATTGCTCAAAATTTTAATAAACCAAACAATCTACCTTTACCTATCATTGGAGAAATTAGTGCTATAATAAACACACCTAAAAATATTAGTTCATCAAAGGTAAAAAAAATGAATAATAAAAAAAATATATTGCCCATAATTGCAGTTTTAATTTTTTCCGCTGCCATAGTTTCTTTTATAGTTTATTTTGTTTTTAATAAAAATAAAGACGAAACAATGAATGAAGATATCTTAAACGAAGAATCAATTAATCCAACCGTTACTGAAAATATTATTACTTCAACCCCAACACCAACCATAACTGAAATTAGTAAAACCATTAAACTTCAAGTTTTAAATGCTACTGAAATTAATGGTCAAGCTGCTACTCTTAAAGCTACTTTAGTCGCTCTTGGTTTTACCAATGTTACTGTTGGTAATGCCACTGTAACTGCTACTGAAAATACTGTGTCAGTCAAAACTGCTAGTACTTCAGCCTATTTTAATTCAAAATTAGTCACTGACTTCCCAGCCACTTATACTACCGATCTTAAAACAACTTCTCCTTATGATGCTGTTTTCACTATTGGTACTGATTTAAGTACTGGCACTAATACTACTAAAACTGCTACTACTACTCCAACCTTAAAGGTTACTACTACTCCAACTGATGTTGAATAAGTAATATTTAGTTTATGAATTAAATCCCTCGTGTAAGCGGGGGATTTTTAGTTTTAATAAATTTTCCCAATAAAAAACCCGACCTAGAAATGAAAATGCATAAATGCATCACACTTCCCAATCGGGTTTTTAAAATCAAATATTAGTTTTCGAAATAGCCTCAATCAATTTTTTGCTCATTTCATCAGAACATAAGTCATAAGCCAAAGGTAATGGCAAATAAATTGTTCCATTTATAAAAAATACAACTCCTTTTTGTTTGACTTCTGGTTTTACTGATCTTGAGACGACAAATGTTAATAAATAGTATGAATCAGATTCATTATCGCCCAAATAAAAGTTTTTTGATCGTTCATAGACAACTTTTGTAAAATCAAAATTAGATGAAAAGATTTCCAGTGTAAAATTGTTGAATATTTTTCTTACAGCTACATATTTTTCAATAGTAAAAATACCATTGAATTTTCCAGTTGAGAATACTGAAATAAAACATTTTTTACCCCTTCTACTTTCTTCTTCTTTTTTCAGTTCAAAAAAATTATCCATTTTTATACCTCTTTCTTCAATATCTGATTTTAAATGTGTGAAATTATCAAATTCCAAAAATACAATTATCTTTGTTTTAACAATTCGTCGAAATTATAACCTATAATACTAATGAAGTCAATATTTTTAAGCTGATTAATAAGTGTTAAAATTACACATGTCTGAAACTATAAACAATAATGAAATTTCTATAAATAGTAATGAAACCGAAAAAATTAAATCGCTTCGAGAATTTGTTACTTCTCCAGAAGGTCAAGAAGAAATAGTTTCTTTTATTGAAAATCTTAAATCCGAAGTTGGTAATAAAGAAGGGTGGGTTAATACTTGTGAAAAAGCCGACCAAGAATCTCAAAATCTACCTGTTAACGAAAAAACAATTAAATACTTAAATCAAACCTTTAAACCATACATTGATCAAATGCCACCAGGTCACGATAAGGGTCATTTCTCTCGAGATATTTTAACTTCTATTGTTTTATTTAATTCCTTAAAAGATAATGTTGTTTTTCAATCAGAAGCTACAGCTGGTTTATTAGCTGGAGCTTTTCATGATATTGGCACCTCTATAATTCCTCGTTATCAAGATAATAAATATGGAGCTGGTCATGGTGAAACTGGAGCTTTTCTTTTTTGGCAAACATCTCAAGGATTAATTGGTGAAAATACCCGAAAATTAGTTGCTTATTCAATTGCTGCTCATACTCATTATTTAAAACCAATTGAAGTTACTCTTCCGCAAGGATGTAAAAAAGATAAATATTGGGATGATACTTGGACAGATGAAAATGGCAAATTAAACGGTGTTGCTGTCCAAATGACTCGTCGATCAGATAGAACCGATACTAATGGAATTACTTTAATGTTTCGTCATATCAATTCTAGAATGGATTCAATTGAAGAAGGTGGTCAAGATTTATCTGGTGGTGAATGGATAGATTTAAATCATGATGCTTTACTTCAAACTCTTAATCCTATAGTTAGAGATCCTATTGAAAATCCACCTACTACTTTTGAGCATGTTCTTCGTTTTGCTGGTTCCAATAATGGTAAAAATCCTTATTCTGAAAAAGATTATTTATTTCCTGCTTTTCAAGAAATATTAGAATTTAAACTTTCACAATTTGAAGAATTAATTAAAATAATAGAAAAACCAACTATATTTATTGCCGAATCTTCAGAAAATAATAAATTTATTCACGATTTATTCTACAAAGTTTCTAAATCAGATTCTCAAAGATTTGAAAAAGCTTGGGAAAATTTTCAAAAAGTTTGGTCTGAGTTATCACCAGAATCAAAATCAAAATGGTACAACGGTCTTAAATATACCAAAGTTGCCTACGATCAGATTCTTGATTTTTATCAAGATAAAACCAAAGATTCTGAGTTTAATAATATTGCTCAACAAACTATTGATAGCTTGAAAAAATAGGTCTAGATAGAGTAAAATTACTTTACTATGAAATTACTAATAACTGGTGGTTGTGGTTTTATTGGTTCTAATTTTATTAAATATTGGTTTGCTCAGCATCCCGACGATTCTATCATCAACCTAGATAAGATGACTTATGCTGCCAATCCTCGAAATTTAGTTGAATTTGTCGACTCTCCAAACTACAAATTTGTTCAAGGTGATATTTTGGATGAAAAAATCGTTGACGAATTAGTTTCTCAAGTTGATACTATTGTTCACTTCGCTGCTGAATCTCATGTTGATCGTTCCATTAATGATCCCTCTCTCTTTGTCCGAACCAATGTTCTAGGTACTTACAATCTTTTAATAGCAGCTAAAAAATATCAAATTAAACGTTTTCATCATATTTCTACTGATGAGGTTTTTGGTACTATCGAATTAAATTCTACTGATCAATTTAATGAAACTACTCCTTATGATCCTTCTAGTCCTTATTCTGCTTCTAAAGCTTCTTCTGATCATTTAGTTCGATCTTTTTATAAAACTTTTGGATTACCTATCACTATTAGTAATTGTTCTAATAATTATGGTCCTTTCCAGCATCCAGAAAAGATGATTCCTCGATCTATTACTAATCTTTTAGACGGTGGCAAAATTAAAATTTATGGACAAGGTTTAAATTTTCGAGATTGGCTTCATGTTGAAGATCATTGTCGGGCCATTGAAGCCATTTTATTAAAAGGAAAAATTGGTGAAACTTATTGTATTGGTGGTCTTAAAAAGGGGACTAACAATATGGAATTAGTTAAATTACTTTTAAAACTAATGAATAAAGATGAAGAATCTCTTGAATACGTTGCTGATCGTCCAGCTCATGATAATTATGCGGTAAATTGGGATAAAATTAATAAAGAACTTGGTTGGGAACCACAATATGATTTTGAATCAGGTTTAAAACAAACTGTTGATTGGTATACTAATAATCAAACTTGGTGGCAGGAAACAAAAAAAGAAGCCGAAGAATTTTATATTAAATTAAACAGCCTTAAAAAATAATGCCAAATTTTCTCAAAACAAAAATAGAAGGTTTGATCATAATAGAACCCTCTGTTTTTCCAGATGATCGTGGTTTTTTTATGGAAAACTATAATCAAAAAATTTTTGCCGAAAATGGAATTGATGTAGTTTTCGTTCAAGATAATCATTCTCGATCTGTCAAAGGTGTTTTACGTGGTCTTCATTTTCAAAAACCTCCTTTTGCTCAAGATAAATTAGTTCATTGTACTCGTGGTGAAGTTTTAGATGTGGCTGTTGATATTAGAAAAAATTCTCCTACTTTTGGCCAATATGAAGCCGTTTTACTCTCTGAAGAAAATAAGACTATGCTTTTTATTCCAAAAGGCTTTGCTCACGCTTTTTTAGTTCTTTCTGATATGGCTGATTTTCAATACAAATGTAGTAATTTTTATAACAAAGAATCGGAAGATGGAATTTTATGGAATGATCCAGAAATTAATATCGACTGGCCTAAATTAGAATCAGAATTTATTTTATCTGACAAAGATAAACTCTGGCCAAGTTTAGAAGAATTTAAAAATTTAAAAGACTTCTCCCTTTTTTAAGGGGAGATGTCCCCCGATGTCCATCGGGGGACAGAGAGGTTTATGAAACAAAAAATAATTGGTACAGGTTTATCCGGTTTAGTTGGTAGTCGTATTGTTGAACTTTTAAAAGACAAATTTGAATTTATTAATTTTTCTCTCGACTCTGGAGTTAATATTCTTGATACTGCCAATTTAGCCACTGCTTTTGAAAAAAACAAAGACGCTGTTGCTATTATTCACATGGCTGCTTTTACCGATACTAACGCTGCTTGGGAGCAAAAAGGGGATAAGTCTGGCATTTGTTATCAACTTAATGTCCAAGGCACTCAAAACATCCTTAATTTAGCCCAAAAATATAATCAACAACTTATTTATATATCAACTGATTTTGTTTTTGACGGGACAAAATCTACTCCTTATTTAGAAACCGATATTCCTAATCCAATTGAATGGTATGGTGAAACCAAATATCTTGGCGAAAAAGTTATTTTAGATTCTGGTTATTCAAACTATAATATTTCTCGCATAACTTATCCTTATCGAGCTAAATTTGATACTAAAATTGATATTGTTCGTAAAGTTCTAACCAAACTTCAAAATGGTGAACCTGTAAAAATGTTTTCAGATCAAATTTGTACGTACACTTTTATTGATGACATCGCTACTGCTTTAGCTTATTTTATTGAAAATAAAACCACTGGTATTTATCATTTAGTTGGTTCTTCTTCTCATTCACCTTACGACATGTGTTTAGAAATTGCTAAAGTATTTGGTTTAGATCAAACTTTAATTTCTACTTCCAGTTTAGAAGAATTTATTAAATCTCAATCAGAAGGTAGTCGTCCATGGCAAAAAACCTTAATTACCTCTAATCAAAAAGCAACTTATTTAGGTTTAAAATTTAAAACTCTAACCGAAGGCTTAGAAGAAATTAAGCGCCAATTATCTCTTTAACTAATTTTTTAGCTTCCCTTACGGCAAAATTCATTCCTCTATCCTGTGGATAAATTTGAGCAAAATTTAATTGCCAAATTTTTTCTGATATTTTATAACTTGGCACTTTATAGTTTGTATTTACTATATGTTGAGCATATTTAAATTTAAATACTTTTATTTCACTTATTTCTTTTTTATCAAAATTCTTAAATATTTTTGGGAGATATTCTAAGAATTCTTTTTCTACTTTTTCATCACTCCAATTAAAATATTTATGATTTTGAGGGACATATGTTCCCAAATAATAAATATGTTTACCATTGTATTTTTTTTTATCAATCAAATTAGTGTGTTGAATCAAAACTAAGAAAGGGGATTTAGGGTTATTAATATTATGCCAATAATATTTACTAAGATTCTGCTTTGTAGAAAAAACTACATTAATCATTCCTAAATAATCAATATTTTTGGCCGGTCTGGTATCAATCACCAAATCAAAATTTTTTTCCAAATCTTTTATCTCTTTTACTTCTGTATTTAATTTAATTATTCCATTATTTTTCTTAATCAATTCAGCTAACCTTTCTATTATTTTTTCAAATCCACCATTTATATATCCTAAAATCTCATTACCTTGTTTATCTTTTGAATTGCCTCGAGTATTAACTCTAGTCCAAAGCCAAGCCATAGAAATTTTGTCATAATATTGGTGAAATTTACCACTTAAAAGTGGTTTCCAAACAACATCATAAGCCTGTTCACCTACCATTTTTTTCATCCAATCATTAGCGGTTATTTTTTCATATTTTTTCCAATTTTTATCATATTTCAAATATATCGCTACTAATCCCATTCTAAATTTATCCAAAAATCCTAATGGTTTAAATTTAAGTAAATCTATTGCTCCATTAAATGGATACATTTTATTTTTCCAGTAAAGTGCTGTTGAATTTTTATACCATTTAAGTCTATTTTGCAGACCAATTTCTTTAATTAATTCAATCAAATCTGTATCAGTTTTGAAGAAATGATGATAAGTTTTTTCCAAGTTATTTTTTTTCATTTTAAATCCGCTTATCAATCCTCCTAAAAAAAATTCCTTTTCTAAAATAGTTACTTTATAGCCTTGTTTGCTTAATAAATATCCAGATATCAACCCTCCTAAACCACCACCAATAATCGCTACTTTTTTTTTCATAATTTTCTATTGTAAAATTCTATTTGCATGATATCATAGACAGATATTATTGTTGCGTTTTTGCAACAATTTTTTATTATAATTATATTTTATGGCTGAACAAATTAAACTTACTAAAAATCGAGATGTACCTATGGAAAAAGTACGTAACATCGGTATTATTGCTCATATTGATGGTGGAAAAACTACCACTACTGAACGTATTCTTTTTTACACTGGAAAAATTCATAAAATAGGATCAGTTGATGCTGGTACTACCACTACTGATTCTATGGCTCAAGAAAAAGAGCGTGGTATTACTATTCAATCAGCTTGTATCACTACTTTTTGGAAAAATTATCGTCTTAATATCATTGATACTCCGGGACATGTCGATTTTACTGCCGAAGTTGAAAGATCTCTTCGTGTTCTCGATGGTGCCATCATGATTTTTGATGGTAATGCTGGTGTTCAAGCTCAATCAGAAACAGTCTGGCGTCAAGCTGACAAATATGGTGTCCCTCGTATCGCTTTTGTCAATAA
>JBAYMA010000003.1:0-25088 GCA_041663805.1 Candidatus Shapirobacteria bacterium
AAACATGATATGAGTTTAGGAAGTAAATCCGAAGAAGCGATAAAAGAAGATATTCTAGGTTGGGAAGAAGCAGTAGTTGAAGTTTTAGGACAAGAATATTTAAACAAATATAAAGAAGAAACTCCTTATTTTAGAACTCCAGGCGGAAATAAAACTGAAAGATTATTAAAAGTATTAGGGGAATTAGGATATAAATATACTTTTTATTGGACAGCTGAGGATTGTTGGTCAATGATGCCAGAAAATAATCCAAAAGGTTTAACAAAAGCTCAATATTATGCTAATCATACAAAAAATGGAGCTATATTTTTAGCTCATGGAGGAACTTGGAGTGCTGTTGATAATATGATTACTAATATTCAAAGTAAGGGATATGAAATTGTAACTTTAGATCAGTGGGATGATTATTACGAGAATCAAGCTGAAAATTAGGATATATCAGAGTGGTGAATTATTAATATTGTTAAAAACTGTTTTGTAAATAAACAATTGACATAAAAATACTGTAGTAATATTATATGAATATGAATTCATATAGTTGTTGTTCGTCTAATAAAAAGAAAAATGTAACAGACCTATTTGCTTTACTAAAATTGGTTTCTGATAATAGCCGTCTTAAAATTTTATGTATTCTTCAAAAAGATGAACATTGTGTTTGTGAATTAATGAAAGAAACAAATTTATCTCAAAGTTTAATTTCCCATCATCTTAGGGATTTAAAAGATGTCAATTTAGTTTCTGATAGAAAAGAGGGTAATTGGGTTCATTATTCTTTAACTGACGAAGGTAAAAGAATTACTAATTTACTTTTTCAAATCTAATTATGAATAAAATTATTATTGAATGGAAACATTTTGATAAAAATGGAGCTACTTGTGATCGTTGTTCCCAAACTGGCAATAATCTTCAAACAGTAATCAAAGATCTTCAAAAAGACTTTAATATTGAATTTATTGAAACTAAATTGACTGAAGATAGAATGTCTGAATCAAATCAAATAATCATTAACGGAAAACTTTTAGAAGATTTAATTCCCAATACTAAAGTTGGAAAAAATTTTTGTAGTTCCTGTACTGACTTAACTGATAATTCTTCAGATTGTCATTGCCGAACTATTAATCAGGGTGAAACCATTTTTGAAGATATTCCAACCGACTTAATTAAAACTGCAATTCTTAATATTATAAATTCTAAATCAAAACCAAATATGAAAATCCAAGTAATAGGTTCAGGTTGTCCAACCTGTAAAAATCTTTATGAATTAACCAAAACTGCTGTTGCAGAATTAGGTGTAGAGGCAGAAGTTGAGTATATAACTGATATTACTAAACTTATTGAAATGGGAATTATGCAATCACCAGTTTTAGTAATTGATGGTAAATTAGCTATGAATGGTTCTGGAAATATAGAGAAGATTAAGGATGTTATTAAAAATAATCAAGGTTGTTGTGTTGATAAAAATGCTTGTGATATTAAATGTAAGCCAACTGATACAGAAGAAAAAACCTGTTCTTGTGGAGGTAATTGTTAATAAAATATTATGGACATTTTTTATCCTGTTCAATTACTAGCCAATATTGTCACCAATAATTGGTTATCTTTAGCCAAAGAATCTTATCTTGGTAGTGCTCTAAATTTTTTCATCTACGACACTATTAAAATTGGCATTCTTTTGGTCTTCATTAATTATTTAATGGCAATTACTCGTTATTATTTTCCGACAAATAAGGTCAGGGATTTATTAACCAAAGGACGCTGGTATGGATTGGATTATTTATTTGCCGCACTTCTTGGAGTAGTCACTCCCTTTTGTTCTTGCTCTTCAATTCCCTTATTCATTGGTTTTTTAAGTGCCGGAATTCCACTTGGTGTTACCTTTGCTTTTTTGATTGCTTCACCTTTGGTTAATGAATCATCACTCATTTTATTTCCTGCTCTTTTTGGATTAAAGACTACCCTAATTTATAATCTTGCCGGAATTATTGTGGCTGTTATTGGTGGCATGATTATCCAAAAATTGCATTTAGAAAAATATGTTAATCAACAATTATTAAAATATAAATCTCGTTCCAATGTTGAGGCTGAAAATGGGGGAGAAAAAATAAGATTCAAAAAACTTATTTCTTATTGGTGGGTTGATGGTTTCAAAATTACTAAAAGTATCTTTCCATATGTTTTATTAGGTGTTGGTCTTGGAGCCATTATTCATGGTTTTGTCCCGCAAACCTTAATTGAATCTTACTTGAGTATTAAAGCTTGGTGGGTAGTTCCAATCGCTACTATTTTAGGAGTTCCACTCTATGCTAACTCAGTTTCAGTTCTTCCAATTATTGAAGCCCTCATCAATAAAGGCGTACCAATAGGGACTGCTCTAGCTTTTATGACAGCAACAGTAGTACTCTCTTTGCCAGAGGCTTTAATTCTTAAAAAAGCCATGAAATGGCAGCTATTAGTCGCTTTCTTTGGAATTACCAGTATCGGTATTATGTTAATTGGTTATTTATTTAATTATCTCCAATAAAATGAAAAAACTTTTTATTATTATTCCAATTTTTATTATTTTAATTTTTGCTTTGGTCATTTTCAAACCCTTTGAACCAAAAGAAAAAGTAATTTATATTGAACCAAGACCAATTCCAACAGTAAATACTTCTTTACCATCTGGTTCAGAAAAAATTGAAGTTTTTGCTTTTCACGCTACCCAAAGATGTCTTTCTTGTATTAATGTTGGGCAATATACTCAAGAAGTTATTACCCAAAAATTTGCCAATGAATTTGCTTCGGGAAAAATTATTTTCAAAGAAGTTAATATTGATTTATCTGAAAATCAAAAATTAGCCAAAGATTATGGAGTTGCTGGTTCTGCTCTTTATGTTAATACCATCAAAGATGATAAAGAAAACCATGAAGAAGATGTGACTGTTTGGCGTTTAGTTACAAATGAAGCTCAATTCAAATCATATTTTGAAGCTAAAATTAAAAAGTTACTATAAACTATGGAATGCTAAATTATTTAATTGACACCTACAATATCCCACTTTTATCTGCTTTTTTAATTGGTGTTATGACCTCAATTAGTCCTTGCCCTTTGGCCACTAATATCACCGCCATTGCTTTTATTTCCAAAGATATTAAAAGCTCTAAACAAACTTTATTAAATGGTATTTTTTATACCTTAGGCAGGGGAATAAGTTATACCTTACTGGCCACTCTCATTTATTTTGGTTTGTCGTCTTTTTCCATTTCTTCCATTTTTCAAGGTTGGGGTGACAAGGTCTTTGGTCCAATTTTAATTATAATTGGCTTAATAATGGCTGATTTTATTAAAATTAACCTTAAAACCAGCAATCCAAAGATTGATCAAATCAAACTTTGGTTAGCCAAAAAAGGTTATATCGGCTCACTTCTTTTAGGAATGCTTTTTGCCTTGGCTTTTTGTCCTTATAGCGGTGTTTTGTTTTTTGGCATTTTGATTCCTATGGTTATTAAATCTTCTGGAAGTCTTTTATTACCACCACTTTTCGCTTTAGGAACTGGACTACCAGTAATTTTGTTTTCTTTTTTAATTGCTTTTAGTGTTAAAAAAATAAGTGTTGTTTTTAATAAAATTCAAAAATTTGAAGCAATAGTTCGTAAAACAATAGCCTTTGTCTTCATAGTAGTAGGGTTGTATTATTGTCAATTTCTATTGAAATTTATACTTAATATTATTTAAACGATACAGAATATTAGGAAAACCAAGGCATTTTCAACTGGCGGAGGGGATAGGAGTCGAACCTACATGCCATTACTGGCGCTTGTTTTCAAAACAAGTTCCTTACCATTCGGAGCACCCCTCCTTTTAAAATGAGCCCGGATTGGAACTCGGATCCAAGACCTTCCCCTTACCAAGGGGATGCTCTACCAACTGAGCTATCCGGGCATTATATAAAAGTGCAATGCTCTACTGAGCTACCTGCCTGCCGGCAGGCAGGTCCGGGCATAATTAATACTTTTGTATTGTATCAAAAAACTATAGAAAATGAGCCCGAAGTGGGATTTGAACTCACGACCTTTCCTTTACAAGAGGAATGCTCTACCAACTGAGCTATTCGGGCATAGATAAGGAATTATATCAAAATAAAATGGTAGAATAACTATATACTTATATAGTTGATTTTTATATGTCTAGAAGAAAAAAACCCAGTTTTTGTTTGTCTTGTGGTAAAGAATTTTACTGTCATTACTCGAGTTTTGGAAAATATTGTAGTCTGAGTTGCCAACATGAATATCAGACAAAACTAGAGATAGAAAAATGGCTAAGAGGTGATGATAATCCAATGAATACAAATGGTTTACTAAGACCGTGGGCGAGAAAATATTTATTTAAAAAATATAATAATAAATGTTGCTTGTGTGGATGGGGAGAAATAAATCAGACGACTGGTAAAATTCCTTTAGAAGTAGACCATATTGATGGAAGTTATAAAAATAATGGAATCAATAATTTAAGACTTTTATGTCCAAATTGTCATAGTTTGACATCAACTTATAAAAATCTTAATAAAGGGAATGGTAGAAATAAAAGAAATCATTTAAGGTAAAATAAGAAATGACCAAAAAGAAAATTTTAGTTTTAACTGATCACATGCCTTGGGGGCACAGATCAATTGCTAAGGCTATTTTTAATTATCTTAAAGAAAATAAAAATGAAGATTTTGAAATTTATTATGCTGAAATAAAATCTAAAACTGGACCAGCAGGGGATTTATATGTGTTTACTTATAGATATTTACCAGCATCAAATAGATTAGCTCATAAAATTTCCCGAAATCAGATAGTTAAAGATTTAATTGAAAAATCATCAGAAGTTAATTTGCCATTAATTAAAAAAGAAGTAGAAAGAATAAAACCAGATTTAATAATTTCGGCTTATTTTTTTCATACTCACTCTTTAGCTAGATGGAGAGAAGAAACTGGACAAAAATTTAAATTATGGACTGTAGCCACTGATCCTTGGACAATAAATCCAATTATGTTTGTTAAAGGAGTTGATCTTTTTTTAGTTTATGATGAAATAGGACAACAAGAGGCTCTTAATGCGGGAATAAAAATAGAAAATATTGTTCAGACTGGCTGGTGGGTAAGACCAGAAATGTATCAAAAATATGATCGAAATAAAATTAGAAAAAATTTAGGTTTTAATGATGATAGACCGATAATTTTTGTTGGTGGAGGAAGTTTAGGAACTAATTCAATAACAAAATTACTACCAATTTTATTTTCTTTAAAAACAAAAGTTGGTTTTGTTTTTAACACAGGTACGGATAAGTTGGTTTATAACTTGGTTAATCAATATATTAAAATGTTTAGACAATTGAGAAAAGATGATTTAGTTCAAATAAAACATTTAGGTTGGATTGAAAATATAGCGGAAGTATTATCAGCTTGTGATATGGTTTTTGGAAAAGCTGGTCCAAATTTTTTGTTTGATGTTATGGCTTGTCAAAAACCATTTGTGGCGATTACTCATATTGGAGGACAAGAAGATGGCAATATTGATTTAATTAAAAAGAAAAATTTGGGATGGGTAAAAGAAAAAAATGAAGAGCTTGTAAATTTTTTGTTTAAATATTTAAAAGATCCAAAGATTTATCAAAATAAATTTTTGGAAAATATTAAAAAAGAAGCCGAATTAAACCAAAAAAGTTTACCTAAAATATTGGAATTAATTAAAAAAGAGAGTTAAAAAAAAGTCCCACCAAAAGTTTACTTTAATAGTGGCTTCTCCACACATAAAAGACGTGGCGGAAAATTGGTTTATTTAGACGAATCCAAACGAACACAGATTTCCCATTTAAGAAGTTTAGTTAGAAAAAACACCTTCTTAAAGATACGCTTTTGATAGGACAACTAAGTCTAACATTTTTTAAGGATCAAAATCTACCCCTAACCCCTCCTTTGACGAAAGGAGGGGTATGAATTAAAGTCTCCCTTTTGTCAAAGGGAGAAGCGGCGTAGCCGAGAGGGATTTTGTTGAGGTATAATTACTCTATGAAACAAAAAATAAACAAAGATATTTTAATTGCTGATTTAGTAGAAAAATATCCAAAATTAGCTAAGATTTTAGTAGAAGATTACAATTTTCATTGTATTGGTTGTATGGCAGCAGGAATGGAAAGTCTAGAACAAGGAGCTATGGTCCATGGAATGGATGAAAAACAAATAAATAAATTGGTTGAGGAATTGAATAAAAAGATTAAATAGGTTTTATCCAAGAAGAAAATTAAGTATAAATTCCATAATTGGAGTTAATATAGTACTGATTAAAGTTGCTCCATTAATGATTGGGAGAAAAAGGAAAATTATTAATAAAATAAAACCATACTGATTAAAAGCTTCTTGCCATTGTTCTGAAATATTGTTTGGGAGTAGATTTAAAAGTATTTTTGAACCATCAAGTGGGGGAATTGGGATTAAATTAAATATAGCTAATAAAACATTAAGTTGAATTATGCTGGAAAGTAAAAAGATAATTAAGATGTTTAGAGGAATAAAGCGAATTATTATAGATAAAATAGTAGCTAAAAGTAAATTACTGGCTGGACCAGCTACAGAAATTAAAATTTCATCCCTTTTAGGATTTTTTAGATTATAAGGATCAATTTGAACTGGTTTTCCCCAACCAAAATGAACCAAAAACAACATAATAGTACCAATTAGGTCGAGATGTTTTAATGGATTTAGAGTTAAACGACCTTGAGAACGTGGGGTTGGGTCACCAAGTCGATCAGCTATCAAAGCATGAGAGAATTCGTGAATAGTGATAGCAATGATAAGACAAACAATAGAGATAATTAAAGAGAAAATATTTTCCATGTTTCAAAAAATAGTTGGTTTTGATATTATACCTTACTATGAGAACATGTAGTCTATGCGGTAAAGGAACTCGAATCGGTCGAATTCGATCCCACGCTCAAAATCGAACACCAAGAACATTTAAGGCTAATATTCAAAAAATTAGTCTATCTGTTGGTGAAGAAAAAATTAGTGGTGTTTTTTGTACCAAGTGTATAAAAAGACTTAAAAAAGAGACTAAAGAAACAAAAGAGCAAAAAACGGCACTTAATTAAGTACCGTTTTTTGAAACGAATTTATTCACGTCATTATCTTTTTTTAGCTTTTTTGACGGTTTTTTTAGCTGCTTTTTTAGCAACTTTTTTCTTAGCTACTTTCTTTTTAGCTACTTTCTTGACTACTTTTTTCTTAGCTACTTTTTTAGTAGCTTTCTTTTTTTTGACTGGCATGTTTTTTTACCTCCTTTAATATAATTAAAAAGGTTTTAATAAAAATGTCAAAAAATGAAATGCCTATTTTAGGGAATAAAATAAGTTTTTTAAAATTAATTTTAATTTAATTTTGAGAATTTTTTTTGAAAAATAACCTATTTTTAGGTTAAAAATGAATTGACTTAAAAATATTTTTTAAAAAAAATAAAATTTGATTTTTAGAAAAGCCCTAAAGTAAGATAAAAAAGGTAATTCATTAATGATGAAATTTTCCAATGAATTTGAAAATGTGTTTTAAATTTTGCCTTATAACAGTTTAAATTTATTGATTGGTTTTTTGAAAATTTGAAAAAATATTGAGAATAAATGTAAATAATTACCTATCCTTAGGTTTTATTTATGGTGTAATATTTTGAGATTTCTGACCATTTGGTGATTTTTTTGCCTTCAATTTGGACTTCGATAGGTTCAATATTAATACTAAATATTTTCATTTTAGATTTTTGATTTTGATTATTAGTGACATAAGTCCAGGCAATTGGCCAAGGATTAAGGGCACGAACAAAGCGGTTTATTTTGTCAGAATCCCAATTCCAATCTATTTGAGCAGATTCTTTGGTGAATTTAGGGAAATAAGATTTTTGGGTGTGATCTTGTTCAACTAAATTAGTTTGATCGGAAATATAAGATTTGAGAACTGATTCAAGATGTTCGGAGGCTAAATTAAAAGCTTTTTGATAAAAACTGGTGGCAGTTTCATTATTTTCAATTTTAAAAGGTAATTGAGTGATAATAAGGCCGTGATCAGGAAGGGCATCAATTTGAAAAAAAGTAACAGCACTGGTAATTTCACCATTTATGATTTGCCATGGTCCTGGGGTGGCTCCACGGTATTTAGGGAGAGGAGAAGGATGAATGTTAACAATTTTGTATTTGGGAATATCAATCATCTCTTGGGTAAAGTAAGGAGGGCCAAAAGCGACAACTAAACCAAGATCTGGTTTTAGATTTTCAATTGTTGATTGAAGTTTATGATCAAATTCTTCTGGTTGAAATAAAGTTAATTTATTTTGTTTGGCAAAATCGGCAATTGGATTGGAAATAATCTCTTGTTTACGACCAACTGGTTTATCAGTTTTAGTAAAAACAGCCAAAATATTAAAATCTTTAATTTCTAGAAGTTTTTTAAGGATGATGACAGAGTAGTCGGAAGAACCGAAAAAGACGATGTTTACCATAGGATTAATTTTAGCTTATAATAGCTTATGAGTAAAATCTTAATTTACCCAAATAAAATCTTAAGACAAAAGGCAGTTGATGTAGACAAAATAGATGATAAATTGTTAAAACAGATTAAAGATTTAAAAGATCTTTTAGAGAAAGGGGATAATGCGGCGGGTTTGGCAGCGCCACAAATAGGAATTTCTAGAAGTTTTTTTGGAATTAAAGATAGTGATAAAAAAGTTAAGGTGTTTATAAATCCAAAAATTACTAAAATTTTTGGTGATAGAGTTTATCCGATGATAATAAGAGAGCCTGCTTTGACAAAGTCCGCCGTCACTGAGGCTATGGCGGATAAAGAAGATTTTTTGGAAGGTTGTTTATCGTTTCCTGATTATTTTGGGACAGTTAAAAGATATTTAAAGATAGAGGTAAGTTGGATGGAAATAAAAGGTAAAAAGTTTATTACAAAAACAAAAGAATTGGAGGGTTTTGAGGCGATTGTATGGCAACACGAATCAGATCATTTGGTGGGGAAATTATTTGTGGATTATGTCAAAAAAGATGGTGGAAAATTTTATAAATGGGATGGAAAAGAAATGGTGAAGTGGAAAATTGAGAAAGTTATTTAATTTTCTTCAACAAATCTTGGGCGTTGGTGTCGGTGGGGGCGTATTTTAAATCTAATAAAAGATTTTCTTTGGCAAGGTCGTATTTTTTTTGATTAAAATAAATTTGACCTAAAGCAAAATAGGCATAATCATAATTAGGTTTTAATTCAATAGCTTTTTGATAATAAGGAATTGATTCTTCAATTAATTCGGCTGATTCT
Organism: Candidatus Shapirobacteria bacterium; assembly: GCA_041663805.1. GTDB lineage: Bacteria > Patescibacteriota > Microgenomatia > UBA12405 > UBA12405 > WARW01. Next base: position 9,322 of record JBAYMA010000003.1, read on the forward strand.
AAAAATTGACCAAGGGAAAAATAAAGTTTGGCATCGGTAGGGGCAAGTTTAATGGCTTGAATCATAGATTGGATAGTTTCTTGGAAATATTTAGTATCAATAGTGGCTAAATAATAATAAAGTTGGGCTTGTTCTTTCCAAAAATTGATATTAGCGGGGGAGATTTGGATAACTTTGGTAGAAAAATTGATAGCGTGGTCAATATAGGATTGTTCTTTGGTAATAACAGCCATTTTGGCAGCTAAAGTAGCGGCTTGAATTAAAAATGTTGGTTCATTGGGATTAAAAGAAAGACTTTGGGAAATTTCTTGATAAGCAATTTGATATTGTTGATGGTCATCACTAGATTGTGATCGAGCATAAAAAATGTCAGCCAAGTAGAAATAAATTGTTTTTTGGTTAATAAAGAGACAAATAAAAATTAAGATCGGAATAAAGAAAGTTAGGATATGGTGATTTTTAATAGTTTTATTTTGAGGATTGGTAGTTAAAAAAGAAGGAATAATAAAAAAGAAAAGAGACACAACTACGACTGAAAAACCAGCAATATTAGTGATGAGAATAGAAATGTAGGAGGATAAAATGGCAACTGAAAGTAAATCTTTTTTAGAAATTATATTTTTAATTAATTTAGTAGAGACAAAAATAATAATTAACAAATAGGTGATAAAACCGATTAGACCAGTAGTAGATAGATAATTTAGATATTCGTTATGAGCTTTGTTGTAAAGAAAATCCCATTCTGAAGTAAGATTATGTTCTACAGGTCGAGTCCAATAGTAAGAATAGGCAAAAGTTTCGACGCCAGTACCTAAAATAGGGAATTTTTTGAAGAGTTCAAAACTGCCCTTCCAAACAATTTTACGAATATCGCCAGAAGGGGTGATATTGAGAGTGAAAGTTTGTCCGTCTATTCCGTCAGTTGACTGATTTGGTTGGGTAAAGAAGATTTTATCTTTAATAGGACTATTTATTAGTAGAGAAAAAATAATTAGAAGTGAAAAAACAATAATTAATGGTTGGCGATATTTTTTATTTTGGAAGAAATTAAATATAAAAAAGATAGCAAGAGAAATAAGACCAGCAATAATACCTGATTTTGATTTGGTAAATAATAAACCTAAATAAAAACAACAAGTAAGAAATAAGAAATATGTTTTATAAATAAAAATTTTTGATTCTAAAAATTTATAGAGAGAAAAAGGCAGAAGGATAACCAAATAAGCAGCTAACCAATTAGGTTGACCTAAAGTAGAGAAAACTCGAGATTGAACATCTTGAACCCAAAGATTTTTATCGATACCAAAGTGTTCTAAAATACCAAATATAGCCACTAAAAATCCTGAAAATAGGAAAAAATTAATTATTTTTGATTTAAATTTGTCGTCAAGATAAGGAATGAGAGTCCAATAAAGAAGAAGATAAGAAATTATTGATAAAAGTCCGCCGTTGAGTCGGGAATAGTAACCATAAATAGAAGTGTGAATGTCAATTGAATTAAAAGTACAAATAATTTGAGAAATTAAAAATAAGATTAAAGGGATATCTAAAAAACTTTTTTGAAAAAGGGGAGTTTGATTACGAATCCAATTAATAAGATGAAGGGTAACTATAATAATAGTGATTAGATAAACAAAATACATTTTTGGTAGTTCAAAGAGTTCGGAGTTAAAAAAGGTAAAAAGCAGAGGAGTGAATAGAAATAGGGTTAGATAAAGACTACGGATTATTTTAGAAATAATTTTCATGAATAGTTTATTGTAACCGAGTAAGGTTTAAGTTGCTATAATTTTAGAGTGAGAAGTTTTTTTAAAGTTAAAGAAAAAATTAGTGATTTTGTAAAATTGTTCAGTTGGGATATTGGAGTGGACTTAGGAAGTAATAATACTTTGATTTATTTAAAAGATAGAGGAGTAATAGTTGATGAGCCAACAATGATTGCTCGTCAGAAGAAAAAAAGATGGACGGGTTTGTCAGCCCCAAAAACTAATAATAAGAGACCAATTGTTTTTGGTTTTAAAGCTAAATCGATGTGGAATAGAGAACCAAGACAAATAGAGGTTATTAGTCCAATTAAAAATGGAATTATTTCAGATTTAGAAGGATTAGAAAGTTTAATAGCTTATTATTTGAAGTTAGTTTATGAGGTTCCATCAAAATATCCAAAAATTTTTAAACCACGAGTAATAGTAGGAGTGCCAAGTTATATTAATCAGGTTCAAAAAAGAGCGGTAAAATCAGTTTTTATGGCGGCTGGAGCAAGAGAAGTGATTTTAGTAGAAGAAGTTATTTTGGCGGCAATTGGTTTAAATTTACCAATAGATAATTCTAGTGGTTTAGTAGTAGTTGATGTGGGTGGAGGTAAAACAGAAGTAAGTGTGGTGTCGATGGGTGGAGTAGTAGTAGGTAGAGGAATAAAAACGGCTGGTTCAGATTTGGATAATAGTATTGTTAATTATGTAAGGATGAAATATGGAATTTTAATAGGATTAAATAGTGCTGAAAAAATAAAAATTGAAAATAATGATGAATGTTTAGTTAGAGGTAGAGATTTGGAAACAGGTTTGCCAAAAAGCGTAAAAATGAGTCAATTGGAAATTAGAGAGGCAATTAGTTTAGAAATTAGCAAAATAGTAAAATTGGTGACGACTATTTTGGATGAAACACCACCAGAATTAATGGAAGATATTTTGAAAAAAGGGATTGTGTTAATAGGAAATGGTTCAAAAATAAAAGGATTAGCTGAATTAATTGAAGCAGAAACAAAAATTTGTACTAGGGTGGCCGATGATGCTGGTTTGGCAATAATTAAAGGTTGTGGACGATTAATTGAAAATAAGAAATTATTAAAACAGATTAGATTAGTTTCAATTTTGAAATGAAATATTGGATATTAAAATTCGGTTTGATATTAAGTCTAATGATTTTATTGGCAAATGTTTTTAAGTTGGCGGTGATTAAAGGGGTTTATTATAAAAAAATAGCTAGAGAAAATAAGGTAATGGAAAGTGTTATACCAGCGCCGAGAGCTCAAATATTAGACAGAAAAGGTCGAGTAGTAGCTAAAAGTGTTTATCAATATTTTAAGATTGATAATGGTAATAAAATTTATCAAGATTCGGGTGATTTTAATGGTTATAAATTTGAAGGTAAAGATTTGGCTTATGATGTTAAAAGACAATATTTATATGGCGAATCAATGTCGATGGTAACAGGATATGTGGGTAAAGTGAATGATTATGATATAAAAGAGAATAGTTGTGGAATTAAATTAAATAATAATGAAGTAGTAGGTAGAGGAGGAATAGAAGATTTTTGGGATTGTAATATTAGAGGAGTCGACGGAAAAAGATTGATAGAGGTGGATGCTTTAGGAAAATATATTAGAGAATTGGGAAGACAAGAACCAGAGGTTAAAAAAGATATAAATTTATCAATTGATGCTTATTGGCAAGATAAAATTTATAAACTTTTGGAGGGTAAAAAAGCAGCTGTGATTATAAGTGAACCCAAGACAGGTAAAATAATTAATTTGGTTTCTAGTCCAGCTTTTGATCCAAATGTGTTCTCTTATGTTCAAGATAATCAAAAAATAAAAGAATATTTAGATGATAAGGAAAATTTTCCTTTATTAAATAGAGTAATAGCGGCCAGATTTCATCCGGGATCAGTATTTAAAATAGTAATGGCTACAGCTGGTTTAGAAAGTGGAATAATTGATAAGGCGACCTTACTTGAAGATACTGGAGTAATAAAAGTAGGTGAATATTCTTATGCAAATTGGTTGTGGAATAAAAGTGGAACAACTGACGGAATGTTAAATATTGTAACAGCTATAAAAAGATCAAATGATGTCTTTTTTTATAGATTGGGAGAAAAATTGGGGTTGGATAGAATTAAAACATGGGCTATAAAATATGGCTATGGTAGTAAAACAGGAGTAGAGATTAGTGGAGAAGTAGAAGGACTAGTACCAAGTGAAAGTTGGAAAAAAGAGGCTAAAGGAGAAGGTTGGTATCTGGGTGATACTTATCATTTATCCATAGGACAGGGATTTTTAGATGTAACACCATTGCAAGTAAATCAAATGACTAATATTATTGCCAATAAAGGAGTTAAGTGTAAAATGAGTGTTTTGAAAGATAGTAAAGTGGAATGTACTAATTTAAAAATTAAAAATGATAATTGGGAAACAATAATTGAGGGAATGAAGGCGGCTTGTAAAAGTGGGGGAACGGCTTGGCCATTGTTTAATTTTAAAACAGAAATTGCTTGCAAAACTGGGACAGCAGAAGTGGGGGATGGAAGTAATGATAGTCATGCTTGGTTGACGGCTTTTGCCCCAGCCGATGATCCTCAAATTTCAATAACTGTATTAGTAGAGAAAGGAGGAGAAGGATCAGATGTAGCCGCACCAATTGTAGGGGATATTTTAAAAGATTGGTTTGATGAACCAGAGACTTTAGTACCACGATATACAGATAAAAAAGAGGTTACAGAATAAAGTTAAATTATAATTTTCTTAATTTGTTAATATAAATATATGCCAGAATCTTTTTCGCATTTTGATGGTGTTGCAATTGATCATCAAGAAAAAAGTGAACAAATAAAAAAACCAGAACAAACTCTTGATTCAATATTAAATGTTGAACTAAATATAGAAAATATTAATAGCTATGCAAGTGATGCTTTTAATAAATTGGTTTCTTTTGCTGACAAAAAAGTAGCTGATTATGGAAAAATAAATTCAGTTGAAGGTCTCTCTTATAAAGATGTTGAAGATGCAGCTTTTAAATATTATAAATTGGAAAATATTGATTCTATTTTGGATTATATTTCCGATAAATCCAAAGAAATCCGTGATCTTGATAAGGTGATAGATGGGGCAGATAAGATTAGTAATGTTATTGTTCAGCCAGATGTTGTTTCTCAAAATATTTCAAATAATGGTAATGGTGAATTTAAAGAAAAAAAGATGATTGATCGTCTTAAAACTGTTTTGTTTATTTTAAAAGAAGACTTTGGTGTTGATTTAAATGATGAGGATAATTTTAAAATCCAAAAAGGAATTATTAATAAAAATATGATGCGTAAAACTAGTTATTATCTTCTTAATGCTCCAATAGTAAATAGGACTATTTTGATTTGTGATGAAGAGGGTAATGCTAGTTATGTATTTAATTCAAAAAAAATTGCTGAAAAAGAAATTAACAATGATAATCTTGTTAATTACACCAAATCAGAATTAAATGATCTTTTAATAGAAGATCCAGAAATTGGTCGTCGAGTGGTTTATTCTAAAGAGGGTTTTGTTCCAAGAATTATTGATAGTATTAAAAATCCAATAAGTACTATTCCTGATGAAATTTCTTCTGAGTTAAAAGATATAACTAGTAGTTATCTCTATCCAAAAGCTCCTGAGGATTATTTATCAATTAATGGAATTGCTGAAGACTATAGAATTGGAAGAAAAACAATTCTTAAATATATTGAAGATATTAAAGATCAACTAGGTGAAGTATCTAAATATAGAATTAGATCTTCCACGGTTTCAGTTTACTCTCCAGAACAACAAAAAATAATTAAAAAATACTTGAAGGAAAAAGGAATAATTTTATCTGAAGCCCCTGAAGGTTATTTACCATGTAAGGGAATTGCTGAAGAATTTGGAATTACTTATTATCCAGTTTTAAAAGCTATTGAAGATGTTAAAGATCAATTGGGTGAAGTATCTAAATATAAAATTGGAGCTTATTTGGTTTCAGGTTATTCTCCAGAACAACAAGAAATAATTAAAAAACATTTGGAGAAAAGAGGGTTATTTAAACCTGCAGTTCCTGAAAATTATTTGTCAATTCGGGGAATTTCTAAAGAATTGGGACTTGATTTTTATCAGGTTTCTAAAGCTATTGAAGATACTACAGATCAATTAGGTGAAGTATCTAAATATAGATTTGGATCTAAAATAACTCTGGGTTATTCTCCAGAACAACAGAAAATTATAATTGATTATATTAATAATCATAAGAAGAAATGATTGAAATAGAAAAAATATTTTGAATAGTATTTTTTTAATGTCTTGACAGTGGGTGGTAGTATAGATAACAATGAAAGATAAAATGAAAAAATTATTAGTCGTCGAATCACCAACAAAAGCAAGAACTATTGGAAAATATTTGGGTAATGAATATGATGTGATTGCCACAGTTGGACATTTAAGAGATTTACCTTCGAATAAAATGGCGGTTAATTTGGACAATTTTGATATTGATTATGTAGTCGATTCTAAAAAGAAAAAAGTGGTTGAGGAATTAATTAAATCGGCCAAAAAAGCGGATTTAATTTATTTAGCCTCCGATCCTGATCGAGAAGGAGAAGCAATTTCTTGGCATGTAAAAACACTATTAGAAAATCCTAAAAATAAAATTGATAGTAAAAAAATTACTAGAGTAACTTTTCATGAAATAACTAAAGAAGCAATAGAAACAGCTTTAAAAAGTAGTCGTGATTTGGATATGGATTTGGTCAATGCCCAACAAGCCAGAAGAGTCTTGGATAGGGTAGTGGGTTATAGTTTATCACCTATTTTATGGAAAAAAGTAAGAAGGGGTCTTTCTGGGGGGAGAGTTCAATCAGTAGCCGTGAGGTTAATTTGTGAAAGAGAAAAAGAAATTGAGGCTTTTTCCAAAGAAAAATTTTATTCAGTGTCAGCAGAATTTAAAACTTCAGAAAAATTTAAAGCAGAATTGATAAAAAATGATGGTAAAAGTGTATATATTAGTACTAAATTAAAATTATTTGATGGGGATTATACCTATTCAAAATCAATTTTTAAGACTGAAGAAGAGGTTAATAAATTTATAAAATCATTAAGTAAAGAATTTTTGGTGGAAAAAATTACTGGTAAAGAAACTCATAAAACACCATTACCAGCTTTTACTACTTCTAAATTGCAACAAGCGGCGGCTAGACGAATGGGTTGGTCGGGAAAACAAACTATGAGTGTAGCTCAAAAACTTTATGAAAAAGGGTTAATTAGTTATCACAGAACGGATTCGGTTTATTTATCAGACAAAGCAATTGGTGAATTTAGAAATTTTATAGTAAAAGAATATGGTCAAAATTATTTGGCTGAAAAAATACGAGTTTATAAAAATAATAGTAAAAATGCTCAAGAAGCTCACGAAGCAATTAGACCAACAAATGTATCAATCCGTAACATTGAGGGAGCTGATTCCAGGGAAATAAAACTTTATGAAATGATTTGGAAAAGGGCAGTATCAACCCAAGGAGCAGTGGCAAAATTAAAAAATACCACAATTAATTTAGTAAACCCGCCTGTCGGACGGGCAGGTTCCAAGGCTTTATTTCAATCTAAAGGAGTAAGAATGTTATTTGATGGATTTTTAAAAATTAGTGGGGAAAAACATGAAGATCAAATCTTACCAGAATTAGTTGAAGGACAGAAAATTTTGGCAAGTAAAATTAATTTCGAGGGAACAGAAACTAATCCAATGCCTAGATATAGTGATGCTAGTTTAGTATCATCTTTGGAAAAACAAGGAATTGGTCGACCAAGTACTTATGCTCCAATTATTTCGACAATTATTTTGCGACAATATGTGGAAAAAGATGAGGGAAGATTTAAACCAACAAGTTTAGGAAATGCAACCAATGAATTTTTAGTTAAAAATTTTGCTGATGTTTTATCTTTACCTTTTACGGCAGAGATGGAAGAAGATTTAGATGAAGTTGCTTTAGGAAAATGGAATTGGATAGAAATGATGAAAGGTTTTTGGAAGAAATTTGAAAAAAGGGTTAAGGAAGCCGATAAAAATGGTGAAAGAGTTAAAGTGGAAACAGAAAAATTAAATGAGAAGTGTCCAGACTGTAAACAAGGGGAATTAGTATTGCGATTAGGTCGATTTGGCAAATTTGTATCGTGTAATCGGTTTCCAGAATGTAAATACACCAGACCTTTTAAAGAAGATGCTGGTTTTAAATGTCCAGAATGTGGTAATAATGGAGTAGTAAGACGAACAAAATCAGGTCGAAAATTTTATGGCTGTTCAACTTATCCAAAATGTAAATGGGCGGGATGGAAAAAGCCGTAAATAATTATTTATTAGGTTGAATAGGAACTATTTTTATACTTTTGATATTTAGGTTTTTTAATTTTTCAAGAGAGCATTTAGCACAGAGAAATTTTGGTTGAGAATTAGTTCTATCATAATTTTCGGCTTTAACTAATCGGTATAGTTCACCTAACTGGTGACATTTATCACAATTTCCTTTTTTTAAATACCAAATTTCAGGTTTATTTGATTTAAAAATTATCTTATCGACCCAAAAAAAAATACAGCCACCAATAAAATTGGCGGTGATAGTGGCGAATAATCCAGTACCAAGATTTCTAATAACTAACCAAATAATAGGAGTGCTTAATTGCCAACGAAGTAAATAAAGAAAAAATTTCTTCATAATATTATTTTTTCTTACCCCAATGTTCTTGAGAAGTGTGAATTAGTTTATTGCGTTGTTGATTTTTACAAGATAAAGGAGATAGAGTAGTGGCATAAAAAGGTTGAGTAGTTTCTGAATCAATAGAAAGTTTACAAATAATTTGATATTTACCAATTTTGACTAAATCCTCTGGAGGAAATTGAATTCCAAATTCTTTGGCCAAAACAAAAGCATCTTGATTACCAACTACAAAAGACATAATAGAGCCGACATTACCTAAAATAGCATCTTGAACAGTACGATCAAGTTGAGCCATATATTGATTGGCAACTATAAGATTGAGTTTAAATTTACGAGCTTCAGAAAGAATTTTGATAAAAGCTTCAGTGGCAAAATTTTGAAATTCATCGACGTATAAATAAAAATCAGATCGTTCTTCATTAGTTTGAAAGACACGATTCATGGCTGATAGTTGGATTTGAGTGATTAACATTGCACCAAGAAGAGCTGAATTGTCTTCACCTAATTTTCCGGTAGATAAATCAGCAATTAAAATTTTCTTTTGGTCCATTATTTCTTGGATATTTATTTTTGATTTAGCATGAGCCACAGTATTTCTAATATTAGTCGAAGAAATAAATTGACCGACTTTATTTAAAATAGGGGAAACAGCTTCATTTTGGAATTTTGGATCCATACGGCCAAATTCATTAACCCAAAAATTTTTGAGAGTTGGATTAGTAAGACTAGTCACAACTCGATCGCGATAACTTTTATTGGTTAAAATTTCAACGATATGAGTTAGATCGCTTCCCGGAGTATTGACCAAAGTAAGAACAGTATTTCTTAAAATATGTTCAAGTCGAGGTCCCCAAGAAATATTGCCATAAAGTTTTTTAAAGATAGAAATAACTCCAGAAGCAATTAATTCTTTTTGGGATTCATTTTTAGCCTCCAAAACATTTAAGGGATACATATATTCCGGATCTGCTGGGTTGAAATAACAACAATCGTTAATACGGTTACTAGGGATGTAATCAAGGATGGTATTACATAAGTCACCGTGAGGATCAATAACAGCGACACCACGACCTTTGCGGATATCATCAATAGCCATATTGGCAATAAGAGTAGTTTTACCGGTACCAGATTTACCAATAATGTAAGTATGACGACGACGATCTTCACCTTCTTTGATACCAAAAATAGAATCTTTATTTCTAAATTCGGTTTTGGCAAAGAAAGTAATCTTATTTTTTTCTTCTTGAGTAGTTCCATCGGCAATTGGTAAATTTTCTGGTGGATCAGAATAAAGTTTTTTACCCCAAGCAATATTAGGGAGTTTGGTAAGTTTATTAGGGAAATGCCAAATAGTAGAAAGCTCTTCGGTATTAAATATTTGTCCCTTAAGATTGGTAAAAATTTCTCGATTTAAAATTGATTTTAATAATTTCTTTTTAGAAAAGAAATTAGGAGAGAAAGATTTTATAAAGTTACCTCGAGGGTTGGTATAGGCTCCAAAAGAGGAGGAAACAGAAGCAATCAGTCCGGGATTGTTGGATAAAAGACTAATTTGAGCAAAAATACCAGGAAATTGAATTTTTTGTTCGAAAATAGCTTTATCTGGGTGAGCGGTGTGAAGATTACGTTCGCGATCAACTAAAACACCATTTTGAACAAGATTAATAATGCCACTTTGCCAATTTTTAGGAGCAGAAGCTAAAACAATTTGGAAAATAAAGAAATCTTTAATATTGTTGGAGCGAGAAAGTGGAGCTAAGACAGAATTAATAGGATCAGTATCTTTAAAATCCTTGGTAGTTTTGAGAGGATAGCTATAAGATTTAGCCAATCCAAGTTGAGTAAAGCTAATATCGGTTAGTTCTGGATTAAGATAATCAGGAGTCTCTTTGAGAGCGGCGGTAGAGTATTGGGCTAGTATTTGAGATCGAAAAAATTCAATATCAGCAGTAGGAATAATTACATAGAATCTAATTTGGCCATCTTTTAGGACAATTTCTAGTGAAGAGATAGTTTTTTTCTTATTAGTTAATTTTTCTAGAAAAGAAGATTTGGAGAATTGAGTGAAATTAGCTAGTAGAGCAGACATAGACTCAAAAGTGTACTCATTTTCTTGAGGTAGACGGACTTCGAGAATCGTAAGATTACTATCGGACATAGGAATATTTTATCAATAAAACACTTAAATAGTTAATAAATAAAGTAGTTGGCCTATAATTTAATTAATAATTATCTTATATATATAAATATATTGAAAATTAATATTAATTAGGTATAATTTAGTGGTTAATAAATTAATTTAACAAAATGTCTAAAAAAGAAATAGATTTATCATTTTATGATGATCAAAAAGTGATTCCTGAAAGTAATGTTAAAAAATTAACAGATGGTTGTTGTCACAATGGAAATGTGTGGGTAAAAGATAATTTTTTAAGTGAAGAAGTTACAACTAAAAATAAAGGTAAATTATTATATTTTGATAGGCTTAGTAAGGAAAATAGATTTGATAATTTAGATAAAAAAACACTGGTATTGATTGCAACAATGAAAGGTAATGAAAGAATTAAAGATATTAAAGTAATTGTTGATTAATTGCCTTAATATAAGCAGATATTTTGTGTTATAATTCTCCAATTAAAAATTTCTTGAATTTTTGGCACGAGAATCCTGGGGTAAAAACCCAGTGTCAAAAATAAAAAATAAGGAGCATTCCGACAAATCGGAATAAAATTTATGGTAAAAATAATTAAAAAAACAGTCAATAGAACGGGTAAATCTTTGGTTAAAAAAGCTTTAGTTATTAAAGTTAAAAACCAAAGCAAAATTTCGACAGAAAATATTAAGAAGCTGAATGAAAAATTGAAATTGGAGAAGGAAGCTTTGATAAAGAAAAACGAAGAAGTTCAAAATGAACCTGAAGAGAAAAAAGAGGCGGCTAAAGAAGATAAAAAATATAATTTGACTATTGGATTAAAAGATTTGTTAAATGCGGGTTGTCATTTAGGTCATAAAATTTCTAAAACTCATCCTAAAGCTAAAGAATTTATCTATGGTAAAAAAGATGGAGTAGAAATAATGGATTTAGTAAAAACATTGGAAGCTTTGGATAAAACTTGTAATTTTATTTACAATCAAAAAAGAAATAATAAACAAATAGTATTGGTTGGAACTAAGAGACAAGCTCGAGAAATTGTTCGACGAGTAGCTATGGAAGCAGGTGTTCCTTATGTAACTGATAGATGGTTGGGTGGAACTATTACTAATTGGGATCAAATTAAACTAAATATTAAAAAATTAATTGATCTTAAAGACGGTGTAGAAAAGGGTAAATTTACTGAAAATACTAAAAAAGAATTATCAATGATGAACAAAGAAATTGCCAGATTAGAAAAAATTGTTGGCGGTTTAGTTAGTTTAGATAAACTTTTTGATATTTTGTTTGTAGTTGATGCTGGTTTTGAAAGAACAGCTATAAAAGAAGCAAATTTAAGAAAAATAAAAACTTTGGCTATTAGTGATACTGATGCCAATCCTTTTAAAGTTGGTTTTGCTATTCCAGCTAATGATGATTCGTCAAAAAGTATAACTTTAATAGTTGAAGAAATTGGTCGAGCTATTAAAGCCGCAGGAGTAAAATAAAAAATAAATGATTGATCCCGATGTCGGCTAAAGCCTTATCGGGATGGTCAATTAATAATTTAATTTAAATAAAAATGGAGACCAAAAAAATAATTGAATTAGTTAAAAAATTAAGAATTGAACTTGGTTTGGGAATTATGGAAATTAAATCAGCTTTGGAAGAAGCTGAGGGTGATGAAACTAAAGCTAAACAAATTTTAAAAGAAAAAGGTTTTAAAAAAGCTGAAAGTAAAGCTGAAAGAGAAACTCATCAGGGTAGAGTAGCGACCTATACTCATTCAACTGGAAAAATTGGAGTTATGGTTGAATTACTTTGTGAAACTGATTTTGTAGCTAAACATGAAGATTTTTTAAATTTAACCAAAGAACTTTGTTTGCAAGTGGCAGCTATGAATCCAGAAACTGTGGAAGAATTAATGAAACAAGAATTTATTAAAGATCCAAGTAAAACTATTGAAGAAATGGTTAAGACTTTAATCACCAAATTTGGTGAAAACATGAAGATTAAACGATTTGCCAGGTTTGAGATATAAAACTAAACCCCTTCGTCTTTCGATTGTATCGAAATCCACCTCCCCTTGAAGAAGGGGAGGCTTTGTTTTATTAGCCCTCCCTTTTCAAGGGAGGGAAAACCCTGAGTTTATCGAGGGGTAGGGTGGGTTTTGTTTTGTTATAATTATTCATATGATAAATTTTTCAGAAATGAGAGTCCGAATGGATAAAATTGTGGCTTTATTTGTTAAAGATATTGCTTCAATTAGAACCGGAAGAGCAACTCCAGGTTTGATTGAAAATATTGTGGTGACAGTATATGGTAGTCAGAAAATGAGGCTAATTGAACTTGGTTCAATTGGAGTGCCAGATGTAAGATCTTTGACCTTTCAACCATGGGATCAAGGATTGATCAGAGAAATTGCTAATGGAATAACAGCAGCTAATACAGGAATGAATCCGGCAATTGATGGACAAATTATTCGAATGAGTTTACCAATGATGACCATGGAACAAAGGGAAGATTATATTAAACTTTTGGGAAGAAAATTAGAAGCGGCTAGAGTAATGATTCGCGATGCTCGGGCTGATTTTAGATTTGATTTACAAAAAGCAAAACAAGAAAAGACAGTTTCTGAAGATGAATTTAAACGAGATGAAGTTGAGTTGCAAAAAAACACAGATGAATTTGTAAAAAAATTGGAAGATTTGTCAGAGAAAAAAGAAGTAGAAATTAGAGGGTAGTTAAAACCCACCTATCCCGATAAATCGGGACACCCTCCCTTGAAAAGGGAGGGCTATAATTTATTTGTGAAATATATTGCCCCTGAAGAAGCTAGAACAAGAATAGATAATTTAAAATATCTTGAAGATTTAAGGCAATTATCGAGAAATAATAGAAAAAATCCAATTGAATCAGAAAAGTTATTTTGGAAAATATTAAATTACAAAAAACTAAATTTAAAATTTACTAGACAAAAACCAATCGGAAGATTTATTTTGGATTTTTATTGTTCTAAATTATTATTAGCAATTGAAATTGATGGTGGTTCACATAATAAAAAAGAGAATTATGATGAAGGTCGTGATTTATATTTAGAACAAAGAGGAATTAAAACAATTAGGTTTAAAAATGAAGAAATAGAGAATAGTTTAGAAGAAGTTAAAAAACATTTATATCAAGTAATTTTTGACAGAAAAAATGAATTAGGTTTTTAAGCCCTCCCTTTTCAAGGGAGGGAAAAATCACAAAGTGATTAGGGTGGGTTTTAAATGCTAAAATCAAAATATGGATCTTATAATTTTCGTAATAGCTTTGTCGGTGTTAGTTTTAGTTCATGAATTTGGACATTTTTTTATTGCCAGAAAAACTGGAGTTAAAGTTGAAGAGTTTGGATTAGGTTTACCGCCAAGAATTATTGGTAAAAAGATAAAAGGAACTATTTATAGTTTAAATTGGCTACCAATTGGAGGTTTTTGTAGATTGTATGGTGAAGATGGAGGGGGAAAAGGAGGAGAGGCTTTTAATCATAAAAAACCATGGCAGAAATTAATAATTGTGTTGGGTGGAGTATTTATGAATTTAGTATTGGCAATAGTGATTTTTAGTGTGGTTTATATTATTTTGGGAGTACCAAAAGAGACAGATAAAGTAAAAATAGTTGAAATTTCTCAAAATTCACCAGCAGAAAAAGCAGGCTTAAAAGAAGGGGATTGGATTAAAAATGTTGAAGATAAGGAAATTAAAACAGCAGATGAATTAACGGCTGAAATTGGTAAATATAAGGGAAAAAAAATAGATTTAATAATTAATGATAATAAATTAGTAAATATTGAAGTAAGAGAAAATCCACCAGTAGGAGAAGGATCGATAGGAGTGGCAATTTCTAATACTGAAATGAAAAAAATACCTTGGTATAGAGTGGATTTATCAATTAAGGCTGGCTTTGAAGAAGCCTATTATTGGGGAAAAATTATTGCTTCTGGAGTTGGTCAAATGATTGGGGGTTTATTAACTGGTAATTCTCCTAAAGATGTTAGTGGGCCAATTGGAATGTATGAAGCAACTAGTGCTATAAATAAAAATCAAGGATTATTGGCGGTAATTCATTTTTTTGGAATTGTGTCAGTAAATTTGGCAGTGGTAAATATTTTGCCTTTTCCAGCACTAGATGGGGGTAGAATTATTTTTGTGCTTTATGAAATGATTACTCGCAAGAAGGCAAATCAAAAAGTAGAAGCAGTAGTAAATAATTTAGGTATGTTGATGCTTTTAGCTTTGATTGTATTAATTACAGTTGGTGATGTGGTCAGACTTTTGGGTAAATAATACTTTGATATATTGACGTTATTTTGTAAAAGTGTTTAACTTTTATATTAAACATTTTTTAAAAATGAAAAAATTAAGATTAATTGGACAAAACGGGTTTTCCCAGATTTTTATAATGGTTATTATGTTGTTGTTGGCTGTAGCTTTACCAGTAACGACAACTTTGGTTAAAAAAGCTCAAGATAATAGAAGCAGCGCTGTATATACTTCTGCAGATTGTTCTAACTACTCAACAAAGAATGGACAATATTATTGTTCTACTACTGGTCCTAGACTTTGTAAAGATGGAATGTTAGGTTATGCACAACAATGTAGTGGTTCTGAGACGTGCGACAAGATTGTCGGTTGTAAATCTGCTTCAACTCCAGCGAAATATGAGACTACTAATTGTCCTAATCCTGGAAGTGGATATGGATCTTTTAATTCACATTATAATACTGTGGTCAAAGATGGTAAATGTTATCAATGTCAAGCAAGGGCTGATGGATGGTTTTGGAATAATGTAACAAATAGTAATTGTCCAACTCTAGCTCCAACTCCAACTCCAATTCGAAGTTGTTCGGCAACAAATGGAGTAGCTGGAGCTTGTGGAGCTGCAGCTGGAACAATGCATTGGTCCATGGGAGTTGGAACAGCACCTGCTACTACTAATTTAATAACTCAAAATCCTTTATGTGCTGATGGAAGTAAACCAACAGTGAATACTAATGCTGATTATACTTATACTTGGACGTGTGGTGGAACTGCAGGAAGTTGTGGTGGAACAACTGGAAGTTCAGCTAGTTGTAAGGCTTATTGGTTAAATTGTAATGATTTAAATTAT
>JBAYMA010000004.1:0-23654 GCA_041663805.1 Candidatus Shapirobacteria bacterium
GCTAGAATTTGGCTAGGTGATGTTGGAGCTCTTTCTTTTGGAGCCACTTTTGCTGTTATTGCTCTACTTTTAGGTAAAATTATTCCATTATTAATTGTTGGTTCACCTTTTATAATCGAAGGTTTAAGTAGTGCTATTCAAATTTTTAGTAAAAAATATTTTAAGAAAAAAGTTTTTCCAGCTGCCCCTATCCATTTGACTCTCCAAAATATGGGTTGGGAAGAACCAAAAATTGTTACTCGAGCTTGGTTAGCTGGTATTATTTTAGCTATATTTGGATTATGGTTGGGTCTAAATTAATCAAACTTAAATCAGAAATTGATCATTATTTGGGATTACCTTATATGACTAATATTTTTAGAGATGGCAAAATAATTAAAGAAAAGGTTTTGGGTGGTAAGGGAAATTGGAAAGATATTCAAAAATCAACCCAAAAAATTGCTAAACAAGAAAATATAAACTTAAAAAAAATAACTAAAAAACAACTTTACAACTTCCAAAAAAAACATAAAATAGGTATTGATTGTTCAGGTCTTGTTTGTCAACTTCTCATCTTTTATGGCCGATTAATCAGTAAAAAAGTAGATTTAATTATTCGTAAAACTTCAGCTGATATGTTAACTTCTTCTTTGTTTTCAAAAAAAATAGAAGATTTTAAAGATATTCAAACTGGTGATTTAGTTCGTCAAAAAAATGGTCACCATGTACTTTTTATTGTCGAAAAAAATGGTACTAAAATATCCTATGTTGATAGCTCTTTTTGGGGTAGAGGAGTCAAATATGGCGAATTTTACCTAACTGATCAATCTTTTGAAAATCAAGGTATTTATCGTTTATTTTTCTTCAATTAATTCTCTATATTGAAGAGGATCTGTTGATAAAATCTCTAATTCAGTTCCACATTCTTGGCACTCAATTATATCTCCCACTGTCATTACTTCGGGTTGATTAATTTCAACTCCACAATCAGGACAAATAATTTTGTTTGTTTCTGTCATATTTAAGATAAAAAATATATAATTAAACTAACTAAAATATTATATGACAAATACACCATTAGTTAAATTAGACAATTTTTATTTAAAAAGAGAAGACGAAAACGTAACTGGTTCTGCTAAAGATCGAGCTCTTATTTTTCAAATTGCCAATCTTAAAAAAAATGGCTTTAGTAAAGCTGTTATTTCCAGTACTGGTAATGCTGCTATTTCTGCCGCTCATTTTTGCCAACAAAACCAAATTGAATTAACTATTTTTCTTTCCACTAAAGTTAATCCCAAAAAATTAACTATTTTGAAACAATATTCCTCAGAAATAATTTTATCCAAAAAACCAATTAGTGATGCTATTAAATTTTCCAAAAAAAATAATGCCTATCTACTCCGCCAATCAACTGATCCATCTGCTCTTATTGGATACCAACAAATTGGTCAAGAAATAATTGATCTACTTTCTCAAACTACTAGTATTTTTATTCCTATTGGTAGTGGTACTACTTTACTAGGAATTTCTCAAAAATTATCTCCATCTGTAAAAATATTTGGTGCTCAATCAGTTGCTAACTGTCCCATCAGTAAAAATTTTGATCAAAAATATATTCCCGAAATTAGACTTATTACTGATGCTCTTTCCGCCAAATTTATTCCTCAAAAAAATAAAATAATTACCACTATCAAAAAATCAAATGGCTTTTCTTTTATTATTCAAAATGAAGCCATAATTTCCGCTAGTCAATTTTTAGAATCAAAAAATATTTTTACTTCACTTGAAGGCTGTTTAGCTTTTGCTGCTTTTAAAAAAGCTAAAGAAAATAATTTTGATATTGGTGATTTCCCTGTTATTTTATTAACTGGAGCTAAAAGATGACTTTAATTGATGCTCTTAATCAAAGTCCTTATTCTTTTTATTTTTTAGTTGTTGATAAATTTTTAGATATTGAAATTTCAGAACTAAAAAATTTTGAAAAAATTTATCTTTCTGATTATCCATCAGTCAAAATAAAAAATAGTAGTAAATTATTATCTAATCCTCAAATTATTGATTATATTTTAAAAAAATCTCAAAAAAACAATCTTATTCCTGCAATTATTTCTTTTAAACCATCTAGTAAAATAGATTTTTTATGTAAAAAAAATAATTGGGTTAATATTAATAACTCTGGTCTTCTAAATAGATTTTTAGAAAATAAAATAAAATTTTCTAATCTTTGCACCCAATTTAACTTACCTACTATTCCTTTTATTGTAGATACTTTTAATCAAGAAAATTTTATTAAATATCAACAAGTTTTTGATCAAAAATTAGTTATTCAATTAGCTTTTGGTTGGGCTGGAAAAAGTACTTTTTCCAGTGACAATTATGATGAAATAAAAGACAAAATTACTACTGATATTCCAGTTAAATTTTCTCCATATATCGCTGGCTATTCTTTATTAAATAATTGTTGTTTGACTAAAAAAGGCCTTATTCAAAGTCCACCAGCCATCCAATATACTGGTATCAGTCCGTTTACTACCAATCCTTTTACTACTGTTGGACGTCAATGGCCATCTTTAGCTCCAATTGAAATTATTGAAAAAATTAAAAATATTACTCAAGAATTTTCAAATATTATTAAAAATTTAAATTATAAAGGTTTTTTTGGTTTAGATTTTTTAATTCATAACGATGAAGTTTATCTTTTAGAATGTAATCCTCGACTCACTGCCTCTTTTGCTTTTTATAATGAAATTGAAATTAAACAAAATATTAATTCTTTGTTTTTATTTCACTTGGCTGAATTTATTAATCTAGATTTTGATATCAATTTAGAATTAGAACAAAAAAGATTTTATAATTCTAAAATAATTGGTTCTGAAATTACTACCAAAAATAATAATAGTCAAACCATTAAAAAATATCACGATTTTACTATTTTCAGTGATCAAATAGATCCTATTATTATTCCTCAAAAAATAATCGACTTAATCAATGAAAACTAATAAATCTCCCTTATTTTCATTAGTTTTTGGTTTAATTTTTGTTGGATTAACTTTTATTTCTATTTCTTCACTTACTGAAGCAAATATTACTCTTGGTGATAAATTTTTTTTTCTTAGAAAACAAGGTTTTTGGTTACTTATTAGTCTAATTGCTTTTTATTTTTCCTCAAAAATTAAAATAGAAATTGTCAAAAAATTTTCTTTTGCTTTTTATTTTTTTTCTATTTTAGGACTTATCCTTGTCCTTATCCCTGGTTTCAGTAATGAAACTCTTGGTGCCAATAGATGGTTAAATTTAGGAGTCTTAAGTTTTCAACCATCAGAATTATTAAAACTTAGTTCAGTAATTTACTTTGCTATGTTATTTTCAGTCGAAAAAAGAAGAAATTTTACCAATTTAATTCTCTATCTTATTGGACCTTTTATTCTAATCATTTTAGAACCAAATCTTAGTACCGCCATTTTAGTTTCAGCTATTATTATTTCTATTTTTTATCTTGCTGGTGGTAAAATAATGCCTCTATTTGGTCTCTGTCTTAGTCTTGTTGTTATTAGTCTAATTCTAATCATTAATTCTCCTTATCGATTAGCCAGATTACAAACACTATTTAATCCACAAGATAATTCTCAATCTTCTTCCTACCATAGTAATCAAATTATTCTCTCTCTTTCATCAGGTGGTCTTTTTGGTAAAGGTTTTGCCAACTCTGATCAAAAATATCAATTTTTACCAAAAATATCCACTGATTCAATTTTAGCCATAATTGGCGAAGAAACTGGTTTTTTGGGAATATTAGTTATTATTCTAATTTACATTTTTTTAATTTATTATCTATTTAAAATTTCATCTCTTATTACCGATCCTTTCTCTTCTCTTCTAATCTCAGGAACTGCTTGTTGGATAAGTTATCAATGTTTAATTAACATTGCCGCCATTGCTAGTATTATCCCTTTAACTGGTGTTCCTTTACCGTTTATTTCTTATGGTGGTTCTTCACTTTTAACTCTTATGACTGCTGTTGGTTTAGTGCGTAACATCGAAAAAAATAATTCATTATTGTTATACTCTGATAATGATTCAAAAGCCAAGAAAAAACATCCTCATCACCGGCACCCATCTCACTCCCGCACTTGAGTTAATCCGCCAACTTCAAAACGATTCCAAAACTAATTGGCAAATTCACTATATTGGCCGTCATTCCAACTCTAATGATTCCAATAATACTTCTATTGAATCACAAATAATTCCCAATCTTGGAGTAAATTTTTATCCTATCTATTGTGGTAAATTTGATCGACGTTTTTTACCAAACACAATTGCTGGTATTCCTAAATCAATTTTTGGTTTTTTTCAAGCTTTATTTTTAATTAATAAAATTAAACCAAATATTGTTATTTCTTTTGGCGGTTATGTTTCTGTTCCAGTTATTATTAATGCCCGACTAAAAAATATTATCAGTATTACCCATGAACAAACTCTTACTAACAGTTTAACTACCAAAATAAATAGTTTGTTTGTTAATAAAATTGCCCTATCTTTTGATAATTCTAATCAAATTAAACAGTTAAATAAAAATAAGGTTGTTATTATTGGTAATTTACTTCGATATCAATTGTTTAATAAAAATCCAATTAAACCAAATTCCAAATTTTCTAACAAACAACCAATAATTTATATTACTGCCGGTAATCAAGGATCACACAGTCTTAATCTTGTTATTAAAAAAATTCTACCTATTCTAAAAAATTTTTCTGTTATTCATCAAAGTGGTAAAAATGATTTAAATCTTTTTAAAAAATTATCTAACAAATATTCTTATTATTTTGTTTCTGATTATTTCAACACCGATGAACTTACTTGGATTATTCATTCCACCGATATTCTTATCAGTCGCTCTGGAGCTAATACTAGTCAAGAAATTGTTGCTTTCAATAAAAAATCGATTTTAATTCCATTACCCAAAAGTCAACAAAATGAACAACTTCTTAATGCTCTTTGGGTTAAGGAAAAACTTCCTACCAAAACCATTATTATTCCTCAAGAAAAACTCAATCAAAGATCTTTATTATCTGCCATTGGAACTCTAATAAAAGTTAAAAGCAATCTTAAAACTAAAGAATATAAACCAAATTTACAACTTTTAAAGCTAATTTATGAAATTATTTAAGTTAATAATTATTTTATTATTAATAATTAGTCTTCCTGTCGGTTTTTATTTTTTAAATAAAAAAAACAATTCTTTTAACCCAATATCATCCCAAAATGGTTTTTATCAAAAATTAAATTTAGCCATTAAAACCAGTCAAATTAATATATCTCCTATAAAAATTAGAGATTTTAACAATGAAGTCGAATTTTATTTAATAGAAAATAATTATCAAACAAAAATAATTCTTTCAACCCAAAAAGATCCTGTTTGGCAAATATCTTCTTTGCAAGAACTTTTAAAAACAGCTAAAATTAATAAAGAAGATCTTAAATTAGTTGATTTAAGTTCAACTCATCCATATGCAACATTCAAAAATAATTAGCGGTATCGATATAGGTACCTCAAAAGTCACTACTATTATTGGTCAATATTCTGATGCTGAAGATAAATTTAATATTATTGCTGTTTCTTCTATTCCTGCATCTGGATTTAGAAAAGGTCAAATTGTTAACCTTGAACAAGCTTCAGCCACTATTACTCAAAGTATTGAATCATCAGAAAGAATGGCAGGTTTTCAAATAAACTCAGCCTCTGTTTGTTTATCTGCTCCTCACATTGAATCAATTAATTCTCATGGTGTTGTCGCTATTAGCAATCCTAATGCAGAAATTGATCAAAACGACATTGATCGAGTTGTTGAAGCCGCCAAAGCTATTGCCGTTCCTCCTGGTAAAGAAATAATTCATATTATTCCTATTAGATACACTGTTGATGGTCAGGAAGGTGTTATTGATCCTATTGGTATGAATGGAGTTCGACTTGAAGTTGAAGCTCATATTATTTTAGCTTCCAGTCCATCTCTTAAAAATCTCAAAAAATGTCTTGAAGATATTGGTGTAAAAATGGATCAATTAATTTATTCTGGACTAGCTACTGCTAAATCAGCTCTTACTGAAACCGAAAAAGAACTTGGTGTAGCTTTAGTAGATATAGGTGGCAGTATTACTAGTATTACTATATTTAGTGAAGGTTCTCCTATCTTTTCTTCTGTTATTCCTATTGGTGCTGGTAATATTACTAATGATTTAGCTATTGGTCTCCGTTTTTCTCTTGAAGATGCCGAAAAAATAAAATTAAGATTAACTAAAATTTCAGAATCTAAAAAATTTGAAGACGAAATAGAATTATCAAATTTCGATATAAAAACAGATGATAATCATAAAATTTCACTTCAAACAGCTATTAATGGCATTATTAAACCAAGATTAGAAGAAATTTTTCATCTTATTTATTCCAAAATAGAAGAAAGTGGTTTTCATCAAACTATTCCAGCCGGTATCGTTTTAACTGGTGGTGGTGCTCAAACTATAAATATCAAAGAAGTTTGTGAAAAAATTATTCCTCTTCCTCTTCGAATTTCCACTCCACCAAAAGTTGGTGGTATTATTGATGATATTATTAATCCTGCTTACAGCAGTTCTATTGGTCTTTTAATGTTTACTAGTGAAAACAAAAAAACCAGTAGTGTCTCTAATAAAAAAATTAAAATTTCTTTCAATGGAATATTTGGCCGAATTAAAAAATTAATAGAACCACTTCTTCCTTAATTATGGGATTAGTTAAAACTCTTGCTGGTCAATTTGCAAAAATCAAAGTCATCGGTGTCGGTGGCGGAGGTAATAATGCCATTAATTCTATGATTTCTGAAGATAGTATTAGTGGAGTCGATTTTATTTCTATTAATACTGATTCCCAAGCTCTGCTTAATTCACTCGCTCCTGTCAAAATCCAAATTGGAGAAAAATTAACCAAAGGTCTAGGTGCTGGGGGAAATCCTCAAACGGGTCAGAAAGCAGCCGAAGAGTCACGAGAACGAATCAAAGAAGCCTTAAGTGGTACTGACATGGTTTTCATTACTGGTGGCATGGGTGGAGGTACTTGTACTGGAGCTGCTCCAATAATTGCTCAAATTGCTAAAAAAGAATTAGGTATTTTAACTATTGCTGTAGTTACTAAACCATTCCTCTTTGAAGGAACCCGAAGAATGACTAATGCTGAAGAAGGTATTTCTCAACTTCGTAATAATGTTGATACTCTCATTGTTATTCCTAATCAAAAAGTTATGGAAGTAGTCAATGATAAAGCCACTTTACTGGAAGCCTTTAAAATTGCCGATTCTATTTTAAATAAAGGTACTAAAGCTATTGCTGACCTAATTACTGTTCCAGGATTAATAAATCTAGACTTTGCCGATATTAAGGCAGTTATGAGTAATGCTGGTTCTGCTTTAATGGGTGTCGGTGAAGCTGAAGGCGAAAATCGTTCTCAAAAAGCAGTAGAAGCTGCTATTGAATCACCAATTGTTGAAGTTAGTATTGAAGGGGCTAGGGGAGTATTAATTAATATTACTGGTGGATCAGATTTAACTATGGCCGAAATAGAAGAAGCTGCTAGAACTATCACTCAAAAAACTGCTCCTGATGCTAATGTTATTTTCGGTGCCACTATTAATCCCGAAATGAAAGGTAAAATAAAAATTTCCGTAATTGCCACCGGATTTGATTCTACTAAAGCTCATTTTTATCAATCAATTAAAAAACCAACTATCAATATTTCTGAACATGTTGATCCTCAAATTAGTTCTCAGTCAGAACCAAAAGAAATTGATGATCAAGATATTCAAAAATTTTTAGGTGATCAAAAAATCCCCGTCGGAATTGATATTATTGATGAGTTCGACATCCCTGCTTTTTTAAGAAAAAAGAATTAATTTTTTCCAAAAAGAAGACCGATAAAATTTATAAACGCTTGCGCGAGTACAAACCTACCGGTCTAATTTATTAATCGTCTAATAACATTTTAGCTGCCACCTTCTGATCCAAAGACCAGTAAATGACGACCTCACCAGAGGTTCTGACCAGCTGTTCGCGGTCAGTTTCCTGGTTTTCGGGAATAATGTCGTCAAAAACGACGTCATCATCAGCACCATACAAATGGGCTTCCCCAAGAATATATGCTCCTTTTGGAACATATATAGTTTCTTGATTCTCAAGAAGAGTAATCTCTCCTTTTTGAACCGTTTTAAAGGCCCAATGATAATCACTGGCCCAAATAAAACCAAACGCAAAAATGAAAAAAACCAACAATAAAAGTATAATTGGTATTATCTTTTCGATAAACCAATTTTCTAAATATATCTTTCTCCTATTGTCGATAAAATCAACCTTTTTCATAAAAAAATCCCTCATCTTTCACTTTTTTTTATTAGACAATTAATTTTCAATGTTCTTTCTATATATTGAATCCCTGACGCAATGTCAAAGACATAAATAGAATTTTATAAATTAACAACTTTCGTTATTAACTTAGACCTATAATATCATTACTTAACCCAAAAGTCAATATTTTAACAAAAAAAAGACGATCTCTAAAAACAATAATTATTTAAAAAAATAATATATAATATACCCATCTATGGCCAAATTTAAAAACATTCCTCAAAACATCAGTTTTACCGAACTTGAAGAGGAAATCATTAATTTTTGGAAAGATAAAAAGATTTTTGAAAAATCTGTTGAATCTCGTCCAGAAGAAAATAGTTACAGTTTTTACGATGGCCCTCCGTTCATAACTGGTATGCCTCATCACGGCAGTCTTTTGCCTAGTATTGCCAAAGATGTTATTCCTCGTTATTGGACTATGAAAGGTAAACGTGTCCGTCGTGTCTGGGGTTGGGATTGTCATGGTCTTCCTGCTGAAAATAAAGTCGAAGAATTACTTGGTCTTAAAAATAAAAAAAATATTGAAACTATTGGTATTAAAAAATATATTGACACTTGTTACGATTATGTTCAAAACGTTTCTAAAGAATGGCCTTGGTATGTTGACCACATTGGTCGCTGGGTTGATCTCGAACATGCCTACAAAACCATGGATTTAAATTACATGGAAAGTGTCATGTGGGTTTTTTCTGAAATTTATAAAAAAGATTTAATTTACAAAAGTCATCGAGTTTCTTTATTTTGTCCTCGTTGTTCCACTCCACTCTCTAATTTTGAAATTGCCATGGATAATTCTTACAAAATGGTCGATGATCCAGCCATTTTCATCAAATTTAAATTAAAAGATCAAGACAAATATATAGTTGCTTGGACTACTACTCCTTGGACTCTTCCAGGAAATTTAGCCTTAGCTATCAACAAAGATGAAACTTATGTCGAAGTTGATGTTGATTCTATTCATTTAATTTTTGCTAAAGCTAGACTAGATAATGTTTGTGGAGATAAAGAATACAAAATAATTAAAGAATTTAAAGGTAGTGAATTAGTCGGTCTAAAATATGAACCTCTTTATGATTTTTATGAAACTTGCACTAAAGACTATTGTATTCATCATGGTAATTTAGTTACTATGACCGACGGTACTGGAGTGGTTCATATTGCCCCAGGTTTTGGTGAAGATGATGCTGCTTTAGGTAAACAACTCGGACTTTCTGTTATTAGTCATGTTGATGATGAAGGTAAAATTGATCCAAAAGTTACTCCTTTTGCTAATCTTTTTGTTAAAAAAGCTGATCCTTTAGTCATTGACGATCTTAAAAATCGTAATTTACTTCTTAAAGAAGAAAAAATAAATCACAGTTATCCTTTTTGTTATCGTTGTGGCACTCCTTTAATTTATAAATCTCAAAGTTCTTGGTTTTTAAATGTCCAAAAATTAAAAGATGGAATGAAAAATACCAATGAAAAAATTAATTGGGTTCCAGAACATATTAAAAGTGGTCGTTTTGGGCAGGGGATAGAAACTGCTCCAGATTGGTGTTTATCTCGTTCTCGTTTTTGGGCCTCACCTATTCCTATTTGGGAATGTGAATGTGGTGAAAAATTTGTACCATCAAGTATTGCAGAACTAGAGGCAAAATCTGGTCAAAAAGTAACCAACCTTCATAAACCAGAAATTGATGAAGTTGTTATCACTTGTGATAAATGTGGCAAAAAAGTTCATCGTGTTCCTGAAGTTTTAGATTGTTGGTTTGAATCTGGTGCTATGCCTTATGCTCAACTCCACTATCCTTTTGAAAACAAAGAATTTTTTGAAAAAAGTTTTCCTGCCGATTATATTATTGAATATATTGCCCAAACTCGAGGTTGGTTTTACACCCTCCATGTCTTATCTAATGCCTTATTTGCTTCCGAATCATTCAAAAATTGTGTTGTTACCGGTGTTGTCATGGGTACTGATGGACGTAAAATGAGTAAACTTTTCAAAAATTATCCCGATCCCAAAATGGTTTTACAAAAATATGGTGGGGAAGCTTATCGTCTCTCTCTTATGAGTAGTGTCGTTATGGTTGGAGAAAATGTCAATATTGATGAAAAAGAATTTGAAGATAAAGTTAAAAATATTTTATTACCTCTTTGGAACTCTTTTAAATATTTATTAACTTATGCCAATCTCCATAATTGGTCTCCAAATTTAGATAACCAAACATCAACTAATACTCTTGATCAATGGGTTCAAAATCAAATAAATGACTTTACTAATAATCTTAGTAAATCTCTAGAAGAATACAATCTTCCCAATGCTACCAGATTAATTGAACCATTTGTCAATAATCTTTCTCGTTGGTACATTCGCCAATCACGTGATCGATTTGTTAATGGTGATACTAATGCCCTCCAAACTCTATGGCAAGTATTAGTTCAATTTAGTTTATCAACAGCTCCTATTATTCCTTTTATTACTGAATATTTTTGGCAAAATTTAGTTATTCCTTTTGACTCTAAAAAACCAGAATCAATTCATCTTGAATTTTATCCAAAAAATAATCAAGTTGATCAAAAAATAATTGATGATATGAATATCGTTCAACAAATTTGTGAACAAGGAAATATGATTCGAAAAACCAATCAAATTAGTACCCGTCAACCACTGGCTAATTTAACTATTTCTACTAATCAAAAATTAGACTTAAGTGAAAATCTATTAGAAATAGTCAAAAACGAAATTAATATTAAAAAAATCGAAATTATCAAATCAAAAGATAATTTAACCATTACTCTAGATACTAATTTAACCCCAGAATTAAAATCTGAAGGTGAGGCTCGTGATTTAATTCGCCAAATTCAAAGTTTCCGTAAAGAAGCTAATCTTAATCTTAAAGACAAAATCAAAATTTTTGTTCCATCTTGGCCAAAAGAATTTGAAACTGAGGTATTAACTAAAACTTTAGCTGTCAGTATTGAAAAATCTGATAATCTTAAAATTGAAAAAATCAGCTAAAATTCATTATGTCAAAAAATCCTTGGTTATCAGTTTTAATTAGTCTGATCTTTCTTTTTTGTATTAATATTTTAATGGTTAGTTCAATCTCTCCCAGTTCAGTTGGCAAACAACTTATTGCTTGGGGAATTGGATTAATTTTATTTTTTGTCGGACGTCAAGTAAATCCTAAACAAATTGCCTCATCTAAATGGTTAATTTTTATTGTCTGTTGTGTTTTGTTATTAATTCCTATTTTATTTAACAACATTACTCGTGGTTCTCGTCGTTGGATTGATATTGGTTTTACTACTCTTCAACCATCAGAATTAGTTAAACCTTGGCTAATGCTTTTTTTAGCTAATACTAATTTACCTTTACTTCATCTTATTCCCACCGGAATTATTATGAATCAACCAGACCTTGGTAGTGCTTTGTCTGTTTTATTTCTAATGGTCCCAATCATTATTTATAATCCTAAATTAATTAAATTTTGTCTAATTGGTGGAGTTATTTTTATTTTAATTTCTCCTATTCTTTATAAATTAGTTCTTCATGATTATCAAAAAGAAAGAATCATTAATTTTTTAAATCCATCAGCCGATCCGCTTGGTAAAGGTTACAATGTAATTCAATCCAAGATTGCTATTGGTTCAGGTGGTCTTTTAGGTAAAGGTTATAAGAAGGGGACTCAAGGACAATTATTATTTTTACCCGAAAAACACACTGATTTCATGTTTGCTGCTACTACTGAAGAACTCGGTTTTGTTGGTGTTACTATTATTTTAATTGCTTATTTTTTCCTAATTAAAACTCTAATAACTAAGGCTTTTTTGGCTACTAATAATCGTGTCTTATTTTTATTTACTCTTGGTATTGCTCTTCAAATTTGGATGCAAACTTTTGTTAATATTGGTATGAATATTGGTATTTTACCAGTTACTGGCATTCCTTTACCTTTTTTATCAGTTGGCGGATCGTCTCTTATTGCTTTACTTTTTTCTATTGGAGTTATCTACTCGTCATAATCCTTGTCAACAATTTTTCCTATGTTATAATCAAAAAGTATGAAATACGCTGTAATCGCCATTTCTGGCTCTCAATTCAAAGTTGAAGAAAATCAAAAGTTAACTGTCGACAATTTAAACCTTAAAGAAGGCGACAAATCTACTGTAGATCAAGTTCTTTTAATTGCTGATGGTGACAAAACTGAAGTTGGTACTCCAACTATTAAAGGTGCTACTGTTGATTTTGAAGTTTTGAAAAATTATAAAGGTGAAAAACTCACTGTTTTTAAATATAAATCAAAATCTCGTTATCGTAAAACAATGGGTTTTAGAGCCCAACTTACTGATATTAAAATTATCAAAATAAATAAATAAACTATGGCACATACAAAATCACAGGGAAAAACTAATCAAAAATCTAATCGTCCTGGACAAAGACGGGGAGTTAAAAAATTTGGTGGTCAAAAGACTGAAGTCGGTCAAATTATTGTTCGTCAAGTTGGATCTAATTTTCATGCTGGTCCAGGTGTAAAAACCGGAAAAGATTTTACACTTTATGCTATTCGTCCTGGAGTTGTTAAATTCTTCAAGAAATTAGGCAAAAGTATTGTTTCTGTCGTCAAAGCATAATTTGATATAGTTTTTTCTCCTTTTTTCACGACCCTTTTCATAGTAGTCTTATACTATGATGAAACAAGTAACTCAAATCCCGACAAATCAACTCGAACCAAATCCTCTTCAACCTCGCGGAATTATTAATCCTGAATCAGTTGCTGAACTAGTCGAATCTATTAGAGAACATGGTATATTAGAACCTTTAATTATTGCCAAAACCCCGGCTGGTTTTCAAATCATTGCTGGTGAACGTCGTTGGCGAGCTGCCAGAATTTTAAAACTAGAATATGTTCCCGCTATTATAAAAGAAACTAATCCTCAACAAATGTTAGAAATGGCTATTGTTGAAAACGTCCAAAGAAAAGATCTAAATCCAATTGAACGAGCCAAGGCTTTTTTACGTCTCAAAGATGAATTTCAGTTCGATAATAATCAAATTGCCAAAAAAGTCAGTAAAAGTGTTCCTTATGTCATTAATTGTCTTAAACTTTTAACTCTACCAGACGCTCTCAAAGACGGTCTTCTTTCAGGATTGATAAGTGAAGGCCATGCCCGAGCTTTATCCAGCATTGGTGACACTAGACTTATAATTGAGGCCTACAAAATAGTTTTACGAGAAAAAGCTTCTGTACGTCGAGCTGAAGACATTGCTCGTCGTATGCGTCGAAAAATTGAAGAAGGAACTGTTCCTATTACCAAAGAAAATTTACCTTTATTTTTAAAATCCAGACTCGATAATATCGGTACTGATTTAAAAAGTTTTTTTGGCGATAATACTACTAATGTCAAAATAACTCAAACCAATATTTTTACTCAAGTAACCTTTCAATTTAAAGGACCAGTTGATAAACGTTTTGAAAATCTCAAAGAGTTATACAAAAAAATCTGTCAAAAAGATTTAACTAATTCTAATAATTAGAAACTGATTTTTGGAATTAAACCAATTGACCCAATTGGCCAATATTTAAAAAATGCTTTACCAACAATTAATTTTCTTTCTATTGGTCCAAACTCACGACCATCTCGAGAATTAGGTCGATTATCACCAAAACACAAATACTGACCTTCTGGTATCGTCACTGTCACTCCTTCTTGAGCATATTCACCAGGTGAACTATAAACTTTTGTTGGTAAAAAAGATTGATCTAAAAGTTTTCCATTTAAATAAACTTCTCCTCCTTTCACCATTACTGTATCACCAGGCATTCCAATTACTCTTTTAATATATTCACATTCCTCTGCAGCACATGGCTCACTTGCTGGAGCCTTAAAAACAACCACATCACCCCTTTTAGGATCACCCATTTGATAACTCAATTTATCTGTTAATAAAAATTCTTTATCTTTAAAATTAGGAAACATTGAACTACCTTTAACTTCATTTGGTTGAACCACAAATAAATATAAGAGAACAAAAACAGATAAA
This sequence comes from Candidatus Shapirobacteria bacterium, assembly GCA_041663805.1. Taxonomy (GTDB): domain Bacteria; phylum Patescibacteriota; class Microgenomatia; order UBA12405; family UBA12405; genus WARW01. The sequence goes on from JBAYMA010000004.1 coordinate 14,438, forward strand.
GCTAGAACAATTGATTGAATAAATTCTAATAAAAAACCACCCAAACCACCAATTTGATTTCTATATATTTTTTTCATACTTCAAATTTTAACTGATATAATTACGAAAAGCTAGGTCGCTTAGCTCAGTTGGTAGAGCACCGCATTCACATTGCGGTTGTCACAGGTCCGAATCCTGTAGCGACCACCTAAAAAATTCTAATTACCCAAAACCTCTAGACTATATCCAGCCGATAAAGAACTAACCATTAAATAATTAGGATAATTTCCACTTTTAACTCCATCATTAACATCATCAATTAATTTTTCCAAATTTTTAAAACTCAAAGCCGCAAATTGACTCAAACTTTTTTTCTTAGATCTAAATTCTACAGTCTTAATTAAAAAATCCTTATATATATTAAGTAATTTGTAATTAGTTAATTTTCTGTTTGGGTTATTTATCGACGCTAAAATAAATAGATTATCTAAAATTCTTTGACTTACAATAGTCTCTTTAGTTTTTGATCGATAAGAAAAAACCACACCCACTACTCTAACTAAATCACCTTTATTTAAATATTTAATTCCATTACTTAAATTAAGTTGCTGCAGATCAGACTTTATTGAGGAAATCAAAAAATCTTTATTTTCTTTATCAACTTTGATTTCTGCTTTATTAAAATCCACCACCAATTTTTCCGATTTATTTAAAGTTACATTTTTTTCTATATAATTCCAATTATTATTACTTGTATTACCCAACACTAAATGAACCACTCCATTATCTGTTGGATTTAAACTTAAATTGCAATTACTATAATTATTATTCTTTATCACTATAAAACCATCATTTTCTTCAAAAACATCATTTTCACATTTAACCAAAACTGTTGCTGGTGATCCAACAAATACAACCAAACTATTAGAATAATTATCATTATATCTAAAATTTATCTCTTTATTTTCTAATCCTATCTTGACGTTATGAAGTCTAAGTATTTATTTATAATTTCACCATGATCTGAATTTAACTCTATCAAATCAGTCGATCCAAAACTTGCACTATTTTTTAAAACTGTTCCATCACCAACACCATAACTATAACCATTTAATTTTCCGTCAGGCCATAAATTTAGTGCTTTATCAAAAACTGTTCTATTTCCTAATTTAATTAAACTCGGTGTTGAAAAACCAATTCCTGCCGATAATTTTAATTTATCTATTAAACTATTTACATTTTCGTTTTTACTCATCAAAAAAATATTTTTAGTTTCTAAACTATTTTGTCCTAACACTTTTCCATTTTTCAAAACATAGTTATCAAATGTTGGTAATAAATCTTTAACCACTGGAAAATAAGATCTTACTTTATTTAAATCTGTAACTAAACCTTTATTGTTTAAGTTTAATAAAATTTGAAAAGCAACAGAACTTATTCCTTTTGAAATATCTAATACTTTGCCACCATTCCATACACTGTAAGTATCTAATGACCCTAATTGTGGTGAACCCAAAGCAACTATTTTCTTTAATCGTTGATCAGTTGAATGATCCTGTCCCCACACCCTTGCCACCACACCACCAAGACTATGACCTACTAAATAAATCTCATCATTATTACTTATATTTTTACTCTCTACAAAATTATTAAATTTAGTTTCAATTTCACTTATTGATTTTCTCCAGTCATAATTCCAAACGAAAAAATCTTCATCTTTTTTTAATCCATTTTTTTCTAAAGTCTCAATTAATCCATCATAATTATTAACAAAAGGCGTCATTTTCCAATTATTATCAATTTGACTATTATAAACAATTGCCTCCGAATTCCAGCTCGCCCCTAAACCAGGAAGTACAAAAATCTTTTTCTTTGGTGTTGGTGTCGGCGTAAGAGTCGGAGTTGGTGTGGGAGTAGGGGTAGGAGTAGGTGTCTGGGTTGGTGTGGTGGTTGGTGTTAAATCATCAATTGAACTAATTTTTAAATTATCAAAATTATTAACGGTATTTCTACTATAATAATCTCCTCCCCAATTTAAAAAACCAATTCCACCAGTAGAGATACTACTATCCAAAAAAAATAAAACTAAATTTCCATCAATATAAACACTAACTTTTCCATCACTTATTAAAACAGTAAATTTATAAATCTTGTTTTGATATAAATTAAAACCAAGATCCCCTAAACTCACACTCGTCAATATACTATATGAACCACCAGAATATTTTAATAAAAATAACTTATTAGTATTTGGATCCTGACTCCAATAAGGATCTGGAAATCTAGTATTCAACACATAATAACTAGACCTATCACTAGATACATTAAATAAAAGTTCTTGATCAACGCCAGTAATATTAGCTGAATCAAATTCCAATTTAAAATTTTTAAAACTAATATTTTTTGAATATAAAAAAGAAACACCACCTTTACCTACTTCACCAACTAACAAACCATTATTAACTCTCCAACTATTAGTATCACCTATATTATTTGGAACAAAGTTCCAATTATCTAAAGAATCAAAATTATCATAAAAATACTGTTCTGCAAACACAATTTTAGTAGAAAAAAATGATAAAATTACAAAAAAAAGAAATAGAAATGTTTTTACAATATTTTTCATAATATATTTAGTATTAAAAATTAAAAAATGTCAATATATAAAAAACTTACATTAGTAATAATTACATACAATTCAAATAAAGAAATTTTTAAACTAATTAAATCATTAAAATTTATTAAAAAAATTATAAAAGAAATAATTATTATAGATAATAATTCAGTTATATTTGAAACAAAAAAAATTAAAAACTTATCTAAAAAAATAAAAATAATTAAAAATAAACAAAATTTTGGATTTGCTAAAGCTGTAAATCAAGGAATTAAATTATCTAAATCAAGTTTTATTTTACTTTTAAATCCTGATACATATTTAGAAGATAATTCTATAATCAAAACATTTAATTTAATTAAAAATGACACAAAAATAGGAGCCATAGGAGGAAAAATTTTTTATATTAACAATAAAAAATACAACACAGCAAATACAAAACCCAATTTTTTAACAGGAATATTTGAATTTACAAATCTAAAAAAAATTTTTTCAAACAATATCTTTTCCAAAAAATTTTGGCCAGAAAGTTATAAAAAAATAAAAAAACCAATAGAAGTCTCTTCTTTATGTGGAGCCTATATAATATTTAGAAAAAAAATAAACAAAAAAATAAATTTATTTAATGAAGATTATTTCTTATATTTAGAAGATTTAGATTTTGGAATTTCCATCAAAGAACAAGGATATAAAGTAGTTTTCGACCCAAACTCACAAATTAAACATATAGGTGGTGCGAGTAGTAATAATAAATATAAAACTAATCTAAAATATTGGTATAAATCAAGAAAAGTATTTTTTAAAAAACACTTAAATTTTATTGAAGGTATAATATTAAGTGTCATATTTTCATTTGAAGAATTTTTATTAAAAATATATCCCCACATCCACCATGACCCAGAATAAACTTAAAAAACCAAACATCTCCCTTGTTCTTCTCACCAAAAACGAATCAAAAAATCTGGAAAAGAATTTTGATTGGTTGGACTCTTGTAGACGAATTAAAGAAATAATTATTGTCGACGATAACTCTACTGATAACACCCTCGAAATTGCCCAAAATTTCAATTCCAAAACCCGCTCTGTCCAAATTTTTAATAGGGGATTAGATGGCGATTTTTCAGCTCAACGCAACTTTGCTGTTTCCAAAACCAAATATAATTGGGTCTTTTATCTCGATGCTGATGAACGACCAAGTAAAAAATTAATTCGATTTTTAAATCACATCGATAAACTTAAATATAAAAACTATTCTTTCAAAAGACATGACACCTTTTTAAAACACGAACTAAAATATGGCGAAACCGCTTATTTAGATTTTGTTAGATTGTTTAAGAAAAAATATGGCCATTTTGTCGGCCAAGTTCACGAAGATTGGCAATCTCCAAAAATAATTAAAGAAACCAAATTAATTATTTATCATAATTCTCATTCCACTCTTAAATCTTTTATTCAAAAAATAAATTTTTATACCGACATTCGTTCAAAAGAATTATTTGATCAAAATATTACTACCAATATCTTTGAAATTATTTTTTTTCCAATTGGAAAATTTATCCAAAACTATTTTCTCCGCCTCGGATTTTTAGATGGTACTCCTGGAATTATTATGGCTCTCTGTATGAGTTTTCATGTCTTTTTGAATAAAGCTAAACTATGGCACTTATACAAACAGTAATTTTAATTTTTACCATTTTTGCCTTCTTCATCGGTCAAATTTTCAGAATTAATTTACTAAATACTTCATTCCCTTTGATTGATATTGCCATTATTTTGTTTTTTTTAGTTAATCTTTTTCAACATTTTAAATCTAAAGATCTTAAAATTAAAAATAAATTTTTCATCTATTTTTTAATTTTTACTTGGATATTTTTAACTTTTAATCTTTTTAAATATCAAATCTATTCTTTAAAACCAATTTTTTATTTAATTCGTCTTACTTGTCTTTTATCTTTTTTTATTTTTCCACCCAAATTAAACCATAAAATTAAAAACATTTTTTACCTCTCCATTATTGCCAATATTATTTTTGGTTTAATTCAATATTTTTTTTGGCCCGATTTTACTTATTTTAATACTTCCAATTGGGATCCTCATTTATATCGTCTTGTCAGTACTTTTTTTGATCCCACCTTTACTGGTCTAATTTACCTATTTTTTATTATTAAACTTTTTCTTGATAAAAAATTTCCCTATCGATGGCCACTATTAATCATCTCTTATATTGCCTTAGTTCTTACTTATAGTCGTTCATCTTATCTTTCCTTTATTCTGGCTTTTACTTTTATTGCCATTAATCTCAAAAATTTTAAAATATTTTTAATAAGTTTATTAATAATAACTGCTACCATTTTTGTCTTACCCCGCCAACCAGGCGAGGGAACTAAATTAGAAAGAACCTCATCTATTAAAGCCAAAATTGAAAACTATCAAGAAGGTTGGCAAACATTTATTAAATCACCTCTAATTGGCTTTGGTTATAATAACCTATCATTTATTAGAGATATTAAAGATCAAAATTCACATGCTAATTCTGGTTTTGATGGTAGTATTATGACTCTACTCACCACTACTGGAATAATTGGAACTTCTATTTTTTTATGGGGATTAAAGCAGTTCTACACTAAATTTGATTTACTTAAAAAAACATTTTTGATAATTATTTTATTTCATTCACTCTTTGCTAATTCTCTTCTTTATCCTTGGATTCTTCTTTCTTTAGTTTTATTTTAAAGACTGTAAGTTATTGAAATATTTTTTTTAGTCTCATTTCCAGCTGTATCTCGAGCAATTATTTCCAAATCATTTTTACCAGTATTTAATTGCCATTTCAATTTAAAACCACCATTATTATCCACCATAGCAATTCGACCATTTACTGACACACTTGAACCTTTATCTGTAATTCCAATAATATCAAAATCAACCGAATCTACAGTTAAACTCGTTTCACTCGGATTAGTCAAAGTTAAACTAGAAGCCTTATTGTCATAAATTAAATTAATTGGTTTAGATTCTCCTCCGTTACCACTCTTTTCAGTACTTGCTATAGCACTAAAACTATTATCTCCCTCGTTTAGAATTACTTTATCAAAAACAAAATCACCATTTTCAGTTACTTCAGTTTTTCCTATTGAAACTTCGTTTTTTAACAACTCTACGGTCACTTTTGCTTCTGCAAAACCTTCAATTTTTACCGAAGCACTATTGGTTGCTTCAAAAGGTAAAACTAATCTTGGTGCTAATGGAGGCAAAACTTTATCAACAGTATTTTTAGAAGATTTAGTTTTTCCTTCACCTAAAAAAATAGAAAATTTAATCAAAAGAGGTAATCCAAAAACTAAAACTACTATTGCTAGAACAACAGTTAAAAAACCTAGAAATACAGTTTTTTTTGTTACTTGATCGTTGTTTTTTCGAGTTAATCTCGAACGTTTAAATTCTGCCATAATATTCCTTATTGTATCAGAGCCGAAGGGGAGAGTCGAACTCCCGACCCCAGCTTTACGAAAGCTATGCTCTACCAACTGAGCTACTTCGGCATAAGAGCGACTAGAGAGAATCGAACTCTCGACCTATCCTTGGGAAGGATATATTTTACCGCTAAACTATAGCCGCATCAAAAAATATTTTAACACGTAGCTTTACTTCAAATTTGGTATCGTCAAAATCATTCCTATTTCTAATTTATTTGGATTAATTATTTTAGATTTATTAGCTTGCCAAATTTTAGTCCATTGATAACCATCACCATAAGCTCTTACTGATATCTTCCATAAACTATCAGTCTTTATAACTTTATATTCACCAACTGAAATATTATCTACTTTATTAGTTATTATCACTTCTTTTTTATCGATATTAGGTAAAATTAATTTTTGACCAACTTCCAAAGAAGATGGATTTTTAAGTTTATTTGCTTCAGCTATTTTAGACCAAGCATAACCATCATTATATTTATCTTGAGCTATTTTCCATAAACTATCACCCTTAACTACTTCATAAGAATTTTGTTTATTTTCCTGATTTTTATCAACTTCTTCTGTAATTTTAAAATTACTAACTCCAGGAATTTCAATATTACCTTTTCTCTTTTGAAAAAAATTAAAAACTAAAATCATTATCACTACTACAATTACCAATCCTAAAAACATACTAATTATCTCTTCTGTCGACTTAAAATATTTTTTTCTTAATCGCATTAAATTCATATTTTTATATGTAAATAATAATTAATTATAATTAATTTCAATTTACACCTTTTTGTTTCTAATTGCAATCTCTTTAATAAATGATTCATCCAACTTTCCAATAAATTTACGCATATTTTCCGCAAAGGCAAATAATAACTCTTTATTTAACCTATATATTCTCTGTTTTCCTAAAACTTTACAATCAACTAATTGTACTTTTCTCAATATTGATAAATGATTAGACAATGTTGCTTGACCAATATCAAAATTTTGTAAAAGTTGATTGACAGATAAATCATTATCTTTTAATAGAGTTAAAACTTTTCTTCTATTCTTATCTGCTAATGCTTTAAATATTTTATCCATGAATATATTATATCGATAAACATCAATATATTCAAAGATTAACATCATCTTGATTATTAACCTTTTTTTAGGGACAATAATCCAATATGAAAAACTTTGATAATAAACAAGAACAAACTTTAGTTTTAGTTAAACCAGATGGTGTTCAACGAGGTTTAATAGGTGAAGCTATAAAAAGATATGAACAATGTGGTCTTAAACTAATTGCTATTAAAATGACTATTCCTACTAAAGAAGCTGCTCTAGCTCATTATTCTGTTGACCCAGATTGGGCTTTTAAAACTGGAACTAAATCTATTGAAGGTTGGAAAGCCAAAGGTCTTACTCCTCCAACTGAAGATCCTGTTGCTTTAGCTGAAGAAGTTCGTAAACAATTAATTACTTTTTTAAGTAGTGGTCCAGTTGTAGCTATGGTTTGGCAGGGGATGAATGCTATTGGAATTGTTCGAAAAATTACTGGTGGAACTGAACCTTTAACTTCTGTTCCGGGTACTATCCGTGGTGATTACACTATTGATTCTTACCAAGCCGCCGATACTGATAAAAGAGCAGTTAGAAATATTATTCATGCTTCAGGATCAGTTGAAGAAGCTCAAAAAGAAATGACTATTTGGTTTAAACCAGAAGAAGCAGTATCTTATCGTTTAGTTTCTGAAGAAATTATCTACGATATCAATCTTGATGGTATTTTAGAATAAAAATAAACTTCTCAAATCTGTTATAATTAAGCACACTTATCTCATTAGGGAAGATTATTTTTTTATTTTTTGAGTGCTTTTTATATGACAGATACTAAAAACATTTTTGCCGTTAATGACTACATTATCGACTTTGAAAATATTTATCAAATATTTGAACAAAAAAATCAAAAAAATTATTCTGGTCAAAATACTGAATATTTTTTTTATCGTTCAAATGAAACCAATAGCAGAGATCAACAAATAGTCTGTTCCACTCCTATTAATAATATTGCCAAAAGCGGTTTAAGACATCTAATAACTTCAGAAGAAATTAAAAATATTTATAAAGAATTAGAAGAAAAATACGACGAAAACAAAATAACTGATCCAAAATTAATTAAAGAAATACTTTATCTAAATGATCCATTAAAAGATGTAAATATTTTAAAACAACTTTTTTGGGAAAAAAATCAAAATCCCGATGCCTTTTCTAGAAGTAACAAAGAATTAACTGAAAATATTTTAAATCATCTTTGTGATGAAATTGCTTTTGTCAGTAAAAAACCAGTTGATGTAATCAAAACCAAAATCCTTTCTATATTATCTAAAATATAAAATTAATCCCCAAAAATAGGGGATTAATTTTATATGCGGGTCCAATGGGATTCGAACCCACGATCTTTCGCGTGACAGGCGAATGTGCTAGACCGCTGCACCATGGACCCTAGTCTAAATACCTAAGTACTATACCAAAACTTTCATCTATAGACAACGTTTTATATTTCTAAAAAAATGAAAATGAAAACACTCAAAAATGTTATAATAAACCACGTTAAATTTTAAAACCTAAACATGATATATTTTGTTGTTGTTTTAGCCATCATTGCTTTATTTTTATTAGCTTTTTATAACAAACTTAAACGATTTCAAGTTCAAATCAAAGCCTCTATTCAAGAAATTGGTAATCAACTTAAAAGACAAGCTGATCTTATTCCTAATTTAATTAATTCTGTCAAAGGTTATATGACCCATGAAAAAGGAATTTTTGACGAACTTACTGAAGCTAGAAAATCAATTGAAAAAGCTGTGGCTACCAATGATCCAAAAGCCTTAGATCAATCACAACAATTAGTTAATAAGGTTTTAGGTTCTATAAAAGTAGTTATGGAAAGTAATCCAGAAATTAAAGCTTCTAGCTTAGTTTCTAATCTTATGGATGAACTTCGAGATACTGCTGATAAACTTATGTATTCCCGCCGCACTCTTATTGATCTAACCGCCGACTACAATATGGCTATTGTTACTATTCCAGGGTGTTGGCTTGCTCCTGTTTTAGGTTTTAAAGAAGAAAAAGGTTTTGAAGTTACTCCAGAGGAAATGAAAAA
>JBAYMA010000005.1:0-20372 GCA_041663805.1 Candidatus Shapirobacteria bacterium
AACTCCATAAATCGGACAAAATGGTCCAAATAAAAAACCTACATCAACAAATTTTTTTTGAAAAATCAAACCAACATAAAGGAATTCTAAAATCCAACCTAAAAACGAATAAATTGCAAAATAACAAATAAGTTGGTTAATAAACAAACTGTTGATCATAGCTAAGTATAGACTATGTTGGTTTAGTTTATTTTGACCTTAACACAAGGACCCATGGTGGCACACAAAGCTAATTTTTTAATTTTATTAGCTTTAACGACTTTAATGAGTTCGGTGAGATTGGCAACTAATTCTTCAACTGGTTGAGAAACTTTACCAATAATAATATGAATTATTGGAGATTTTTTTTCTGTTTTGACGATAGTCTTAGCAACAGAAAGTTTTTTAAGAGATTCTTCTGGTTTATCAGTTAAAGTACCATTTTTAGGATTAGGCATAAGACCTTTTGGACCTAAAGTTTTAGCAAAAGGAAGTAGTTTAGGCATAGTTGAAGGAGTAGCAATTAAAGCATCAAAATTAATTTGACCTTCTTTAATTTCGGCTAAGATAGTGTCGTTTAAAACGACCACTTTTTTACTAGCAGCTGCAAAATGAGGGAAAGTAATTTCGCCAACATTTCCAGCATCTAAAATAGTAATATGAGCTTCTACTTTACCATCAAATTTAGATAAAGAAGTTTCTTTAACTAAATTGATTGATTCTTTTAGAGAATAATATTTAGTGACATCAATTTTTTTCTTAGCAGCTTGATATCTTTTACTGCGAATTTTAGTAGTTCTAATTTTGTGAACGGTTTCGTCAACAACTTCAACTGTTTCTTCGGTTGGAGTTTCGATTACAGCCTTTTGTTCCGATGCTTCGATCGGAGCTTCCACAGCAAGTTCTCCACCAGAGGCGGATTTCGTTTCACTCAATTTTTTTTCTTTGAGTTTTTTTTCTTGTGAGGTTTTGCTCATAATTTTTTTTAATTAATAATTTCGACTCCCATGGATTTAGCAGTACCCATAACTGATTTTTTGGCAGCTTCTAAATTTTGGGTATTTAAATCAGGCATCTTATTAGTAGCTATCTCTGTAACTTGAGAAATAGTTAATTTACCAATCTTTTCATGACCAGTAGTACCAGTACCTTTAGTGATACCAGCCATTTTTTTAATCATGTCAGAAACTGGAGGTTTTTTGATAATGAAATCGAACGAACGATCTTCATAAATAGTAACGACGGCTGGAATAACCGATCCGCGCATTTCTTTAGTTTTTTCATTGAATTCATTACAGAAATCCATGATTTTAATACCATGAGGACCAAGAGCAGTACCAACTGGAGGAGCTGGATTAGCACTACCAGCTTGAAGGGCAATTTTAATGATAGCTTTAATTTTTTTAGCCATAATTTAGAGTTCTTTACTAACTTGTAAAAAGTCGAGTTCGACTGGGGTTTCGCGTTCAAAGAAAGAGACTAAAACACGAATTTTACCTTTTTCTTGATCAATAGAATCGACAGTACCAATGAAGTCAGCAAATGGACCATTAGTAACTTTGACAATATCGCCAATAGCAAAAGGAGTTTCATATCTGGGTTTATCTTCTTCAGTGGTACAAAGAATTTTATCGACTTCGGCTTGAGAAATAGCTTGAGGTTTGTTTTCGACACCAATAAAACCGGTGACACCTTGAGTAGTACGGACAGTAACCCAAGAATCATCATTTAAAACCATTTGAATAATGACATAGCCAGGAAAAGTTTTTTCTTGAGATTTAATTTTTTGACCACGACGGATAATCATTTTACTTTGAATAGGAACAATGGCTTGAAAAATTTGATCTTCAAGACCCATAGTTTTGATACGAATTTTGAGAGCGTCAATGGCTTTGTATTCGTGACCAGAATAGGTATTAATGACATACCAAGCAGCATCAATGCTGGGTTCGTATGGAGAGAGTTTGAAAAGAAACTCTTTTTGGTTAGTTTTTGTAGAAGTTTTAGGCATAAAGTTTATTGTTTAAATTTACCTAATAAAGCAATTATGTTAGTAAATAGATAATCAAAACCACCTAAAATAAGGGAAATGATAATCGAGATTGATATTACCACAACTGTTAACTGAATTAAAGTGTCTTTTTTGGGCCAAGTTATATTTTTGAATTCTACAGCCACTTCTTTTAAAAATTTAATGATTTTTTGCATGAAAGTATTATAGCGTATAAAAATCTCTCCGTCTTTTGTTTAAACCCTTCTGTCAATAAATTGACATCTCCCCTTGATAAAGGGGAGAAGCTTTTCTTTTACTTTTAAAAAATCATTTAAAACTTCATCATTGGTAAATCTAATAGTTTTTATTCTTAGACAATTTTCTAAAAATTTATCTCGATCTTGATCATAATTTTGTCTATTATTATGAGAATAACCATCTATTTCAATACAGATTAATAATTTAGAACAATAGAAATCTAATATAAATCTGTTAATTGGTTTTTGTCTTGTAAATTTATATCCAAATTTATTTTTTCTTAAAAATTGCCACATAATAAATTCTGCTTGTGTTGGATTGTTTCTGTTTCTTCTAGCTATTTCTCTTAATTCATTTAAATATCTAATGTTTAATTTACTTGTTTTAGCTTCAGTATCAGTAATATATTTCACATAATAAGTTTATTTAGATTTCTCCCCTTTATCAAGGGGAGATGTCCGTAGGACAGAGGGGTTTAAATATTCCGCGGAATAATTGCAAAATTTAATTTTGATATATTTAAGTCTATTGACTAGCTCCAGTGGTAGTAGTTATGATCTTGTTTACCCACTAGAGATAGTGTTTTATAAATTAATATAAAAATATGCTTTGTCCTTATTGTGGTGATAATGAATCAAATGTATTGGAAAGTCGAGAAGCGGAAGACGGAAAAGTAACTAGAAGAAGAAGAGAATGTGTTAAATGTAAAAAAAGATTTACAACTTATGAAAGAGTTGACAGTATTGATTTGAAAGTAATTAAAAAATCAGGGAAAGTGGAGGATTATTCTAGAGAAAAGTTAGAAAAATGTTTTGAAAAGGCTTGTTGGAGAATGAAAATAGAAGATAGAGAGAGATTAATTGATGAAATAGAAATGAAATTACTTAATTGGAAGAGTGTAGAAATTCCCTCGAGAGAAATTGGTAAAATGGTAATGCAAAAATTAAAAGATACAGATCCGGTGGCTTATATTAGATTTGCAACTGTTTTTTTGGAAATAAATTCAGTACATGATTTTGAAAAAATATTAGTTGATTTTAAGAAATAAAATGACAGATATAAATCGCCAAAATATTGATAATAGTGTTAATGAATTATCAAAACCAACACTTTCAGAAAATGCTAATTATATTGCTATAACCAGATATGCCCAAAAAGGGGAAGATGGTAAACCATATGAAGAAGTTAGAGATATTTTTTGGCGAGTAGCTACTAATTTAGCTAAAGCTGATAAAAATTTTGGAGCCAGTGATGAAGATATAGAAAAACAAGCCAAAGAATTTTATAAATTAATGGCGGAACAAAAATTCTTACCAAATACTCCTTGTTTGATAAATGCAGGTAAAGCTAAACAACAATTATCAGCTTGTTTTGTTTTACCAATTGAAGATTCAATGGAGTCAATTTTGGAAACAATGTCCAATATGGCTTTGATTCACAAATCTGGTGGTGGAACTGGTTTTTCTTTTTCAAAACTAAGACCAAGTGGTGATTATATTAAATCAAGTGGTGGAACTACTGTGGGTCCAGTTAGTTTTATGCAGGCTTATAACGATGTAACGGCTCAAATTAAGCAAGGTGGAGTACGACGTGGAGCTAATATGGGAATGCTTAGTATTCATCATCCAGATGTTTTAAGATTTTCAGTAGTGAAATTAGATGAATGGAGTTTAACTAATTTTAATATTTCTTTAGCAGTGACGGGTAAATTTATGGATCAAATTGAACCTGATAAAAAATTTTTAACAGATGATTCAATTCCAGAAGAAGTAATTGAAGAAATTAGATTGGCTGAGCAAAATAGAAGTATGGATTTAAGGTTAAGAGAAATTGAGACAGGAGTTCAAAAACTTTACGATTGGGCCTCTGCAAAGCAGAGTGGTGAGGGATATGAATTAATAAACCCTCGAACTGGACAAGTAACAATGAAATTAAATGCGGCTAAAGTCTTTAATTTAATTACTAGATTAGCTTGGCAATTTGGTGATCCTGGTTTGGTATTTATTGACAGAATGAATGAATCTAGTTCAAATCCAGTTCCAAGTATGGGAAGAATTGAAGCGACCAATCCATGTGGCGAACAACCATTATTACCTTACGATGCTTGTAATTTAGGTAGTGCTAACTTATCAAAATTTGTTTTAGAAGATGGCACTGATTTAGATTGGGAAGCTTTAAAACAAACAATTAAAACTGGAGTTCATTTTTTGGATAATATTGTGGAAATAAATGAATTTCCGGTTCAAAAAATTAGAGATATGGTGAGTAGTACTAGAAGAATTGGACTAGGAATTATGGGTTTTGCAGATACTTTATTTAAATTAGGGGTTAAATATGATTCAGATGCAGGAGTTGAGTGGGCGGGAAAAATAATGAAATTTGTAACCGAATCAGCTAGAGAAGCAACTTGTGAATTAGCCTTAACTCGGGGAGTTTTTCCAAAATGGAATGAAAGTGTTTTTGCTAATACTGAATACAAACCAAGAAATATGGCGTTAACAACAATTGCTCCAACTGGAACAATTAGTATTTTGGCCGATGCTAGTTCTGGAATTGAACCGGTTTTTTCTTTTGGTTATAAAAAGAATTTTATTGAAGGAAAAACTGTTTATAATGTTAATCAAATTTTGGTAGATAAGTTGAAAAAAGAAGGTATTTATTCTGAAGAATTAATGAAAAAGATTGTTGAAAATGGAGGGACTCTAAAAGGGGTTGAGGAAGTTTCTCAAGATATAAAAGATATTTTTATTACTGCTTTGGAAATTAATCCAGAATGGCATATTAGAGTTCAAGCAGCTTTTCAAAAATATACTGATAATGGAGTTTCAAAAACTATTAACTTACCAGAAGAGTCAGTAGTAGAAGATGTGAGAAAAGCCTATTTATTGGCTTATTCTTTAGGAACTAAAGGAACTACCATTTATAGAACCGGGTCAAGATCTTATGAACCAATGCAAACTGTTAAAGTAAAAACTGAAGATAAGAAAGAAATAGTTCAGGTAGCAAAGAAGAAAGCGACTCCAGTGATGGCTAGAGGAGTTAGACTTAAGAAAAAATGTGATTTAGGGAGTGTTTATACTTCAATTTTTTATGAAGCTGGAGATGGTCCGGTGGAAGTTTTTGTAACTTTGGGTAAAAGTGGTGGATTTATGGCTGGATCAGCAGAAATGACCGGAAGATTAGCTTCTTTATGTTTAAAATATGGAGCTAGTTTAGATGAAATTGCTGAAGAAATGGTAGGAATTTCCTGTGGTCAAAAATATGGTTTAGGAAATAGTATTATTTTAAGTATGTACGATGCTGTTGGTAAATCACTTTTAGAAATTTCTCGGGGTGAACAATTAAACATGTTTGCTAGTGAAAAAACGGAGATTGATACTAAGGCATTAGAAACTATTAGAACTAAAACTGCTGATTTGGAAAGTAAAATAATGTCTTGTCCAGATTGTGGTAGTCCCCTTAGGGCAGAAGAAGGTTGTTTTAAATGTACTAATGAATTTTGTGGTTATAGTAAATGCAGTTAAGACAAAAATGATAACAACTAAAAAGGGTGACAATGGTAAAAGTTATTTTTTTGGTAAAGTGATGGATAAAGATAGTCCATTAATTGAAGCAATTGGAAGTATTGATGAACTACAATCGGTTTTAGAATTAATTGGTTTTGAAGATAAAATTATTGATGATTTAAGTAAAATAATGGGAGAATTAACTTGTAATATTAAATTTGAGAATTGTAATTTGGAAATTAAAAGAATGGAAGAAAAAATAAATTCTGTAAAACAAAATTTAACTAAATTTTTAAAATTTAAAAATAAAAAAGCACTTAATTTAAATTGGGCGAGGACAATTTGTCGAAGAGTTGAGAGAAGAGTAGTGACTTTAAATAAAAAACAAAAAATTAACAATAATATTTTGAAATATTTTAATAGACTTTCTGATTATTTATTTTTAGGAGCGTTAATATGAAAAAAAGAAATGGAATTACTATAGTTTTAGTGGTTTTATTTTTGGTTTTAGTTTTTGGGTTTCAAAAAACTAAATTTAATTTTTTTAAAGAAAATAAACCAGAAATTATTCCACAGGAAACAAATTTAGTACTAATTGATATATTTAGTTATAGTGGTGAAAAAGGAATTGATGCTTTGACTTTACTTAAAAATAAAGCAAAAGTTGAAGAAAATAAAGCAGGACTAGTAATTTCTATTAATGAAAGAAAAGCAGAGAGTGAAAAACATGAATACTGGGCTTTTTATATAAATGATAAAATGTCTAATATCGGACCAGCTGATTATAAAACAACTGATTCAGATATTATTACTTGGAAAATAGAAAAATATTAAAAATGAAAAAATTAATTAATCCAATATTTATTATATTATTGGCAGTGATTATTCGTTTAGTGCCACATCCTCCCAATATGGCACCAATTGCGGCTATGGCTTTGTTTGGGGGAGCTTATTTTAGTAAAAAATATGCTCTAATTGTGCCTATTATTGTTCTTTTTGTTTCAGATTTGTTTTTGGGATTTCATAATACAATTCCATTTGTGTATGGTAGTTTTTTATTAACTGGAATTATTGGTTTATGGTTAAAAAATCATAAAAATTTTAAATATTTAGTTGTTGGAACTTTATTATCATCAGTTTTATTTTTCTTAATTACTAATTTTGGTGTTTGGATGATGGGAACTATGTATATTAAGAATTTTAATGGTTTAATGCAGTCGTATATAATGGCTATTCCATTTTTTAGAAATACTATTGTTGGAGATTTACTTTATACGGGATTATTTTTTGGAGGATATAAATTTGTTTTACGTCTATCCCAAAAAACAGCCGTCAAATTTGCTTAAATATTTTTTTGACCTAGTTTTGATGGTTGATTTTAAGTGCTTTAAAGTTTAAATTTGATCAGAAATTAAAAATTGAATTTTTTTGTTAACAATGGCTAAAGAAGATAAATTAAAAGTAGACTTACTAAGTTATACGACTGATCCAGAACAAAATGTGGTGGCAGCAATTAGACAATGTTATAACTCAGTTGGGGCTAAAGAGCTTAAAGAAAAGACAGATAAAGAAACAACCAAGAGATTAATTAAACAAGTAATAGAATCTGGTCACACTTCAACTTTGGAACATGCATTTTTTACTTTTGCAATTGATGGAGTAAGTCGAGTGACGGAAATTCATTTAATTAGACACAGAATTGCTTCTTTTTCGATTCAATCGGGTAGATATGTAAAAAGAGGTGATGCTGCTTATCGAGTACCACCTAAAATTAAATCTTTAACAGATAAAAAACTTTATGAGAAATATTTGAAACATTTAGATAATTCTCAAAAACTTTATAATGAATTAATTGAAGCTGGAATTAAAGCTGAGGATGCTAGATTTTGTCAACCTCAATCGGTTCAAATAAAAATGGTAATGAGTATGAATGCTAGAGAGTTATTACATTTTTTTAGTATTAGATCTTGTACTAGAGCGATGTGGGAAATAAGAGAAGTTTCTGCTCAAATGTTGAAATTAGTTAAAGAAGTGGCACCAATTATTTTTGAAAATGCCGGTCCACCATGTATATCACAAAAAGTTTGTGATCAAGGAAAACTTTCTTGTGATTTATGGAAAAGTATTAAAGGTGCAAAATTAAAAGAAGAAATTTAAGATGAATAAAGATAACGGGAAATTTATAGTTTTTGAAGGGATAGATGGTTCAGGAAAAGGAACACAAATTAAAAAATTAGATGAATTTTTACAAAAAAATGGTAAAAAAACAGTTTTAACTTGCGAACATACTCGTGATTTGCCGGTTGGTAAGTTGATTGAAGAAACTGTTAATAATGGAGAAAAAATGGATCCATTGGCGTTGCAATTATGTTTTGTAGCAGACAGAAGAGATCATTATAAAAAAGTGATTGAGCCGGCAATAGAAAATGGTAAATTTGTAATTTCTGATAGATATTATGGTTCAACAGTGGCTTATACAGAAGAAAGTAATAGACAAATGATGTTGGAATTAAATGAAAACGTGGTTCCAAGAGCGGATTTAACCTTTTTTCTTGATATTGATGCCGATACAGCAATATCAAGAATTGATAGTAGTAGATCGAATAAAACAATTTTTGAAAGAAAGAATATTTTAGAAAAATGTAGAAGATCTTATTTGTGGTTTTGTGAAAAAGTGGGAGAAAGTGTAATTGTAATTGATGGAAATAGAGATATTGAGATTATTTATCAGGATATTCTAGAAAAATTAAGAAATAAAAAAATAATATGAATGGAATAAAATTAATTGCTGGAACATCACATCCAGAGTTAGCAAAAAAAATTGCTAAAAAATTAAATATTTCATTGACTCCAGTAATAATTAAAAAATTTCCAAATAGTGAAATTTATGTTCGAATAGAAGAAAAAGTGAGAGGTGATGATGTTTTTGTAATTCAAACTATGGGGGAGAATGTGAATGATGGTTTAATGGAATTGTTGATTATGATTGACGCTTTAAAACGGTCATCAGCTAGAAGAATAAATTTGATTTGTCCAGATATGTGTTATTCAAGACAAGACAGAAGAACAAGATCTCATGAACCAATCAGCGCTAAATTGGTGGCTAATTTGATAACTAAAGCTGGGGCAGATAGATTGATAACAGTAGATTTACATGCTGAACAAATTCAGGGTTTTTATGATATTCCAGTTGATCATTTAGTGGGATATCCACTAATTGCTAAATATATTAAGACAAAAAAATATTCTGATTTGGTAATAGTATCACCAGATATTGGGGGAGCAAAAAGGGCTAATAAAATAGCTGATTTATTAGGAACATCAATTGCTATTATTAATAAAATTCGCCGAGAACATAGTAAATGTGAAGTAGTTAATTTAGTTGGTGATGTAAAAAATAAAACGGCTTTGATAATTGATGACATTATTGATGGAGGAGGATCAATTTGTGGAGCGGTTGAGGCAGTAAAAAAATGTGGAGCTAAAAAAATAATTGTAGCGGCAACTCATGCACTTTTAAATGGTGAAGCAGTAAAAAGATTGGAAGAAAGTTCAGTAGATCAAGTAATATTTCTTGATTCAGTATCAATTCCTAAAGAAAAAAGAATCAAAAAAATGAAAATTATTTCTTTAGCACCGCTTTTAAGTAAAATTATTTGGAGAGTTCATAAAGAGAGATCTTTGGGAGAACTTTTTAAATGGGAAGATGAAAGCAAATTGTTGTAAAATAACCCTATGATATAAAAAATAGGTGGAAACTAGTTTTAAGTTTATTAATTTATTTTTTATAAAAATATGGATCAAAAAATTAGAGAGTTAATCAAAAAAGAAGAACAAAATCAAAAAGACCGAGTTTATTTAATTCCTAGTGAAAACTTTGCATCAGAAGAAGTATTAATGGCTTTAGGAACTTGTTTAAGTAATAAATATGCAGAAGGATATCCGGGGAGAAGATATTATCAAGGGAACGAGACAATTGATGAAATTGAGAATTTAGCCATTGAAAGAGGTAAAAAAATATTTGGAGTAGAGCATTTAAATGTGCAACCTTATTCAGGTAGTCCAGCTAACAGTGCAGTAGAAATGGCTTTATTGCTTCCTGGAGAAAAGATTTGTGGACTTAAATTATCAGCTGGAGGGCATTTGACTCATGGTCATCCAAAAATTACTTTTTCGGGGAAATTTTTTGAAAGTGTTCAATATGATGTAGAAGAAGATGGAAGAATTGATTATGAGAAGCTGGCTGAATTAGTAAAATTGGAAAAACCAAAATTAATAATTGCGGGGACAACAGCTTATCCATGGATTTTGGATTTTAAAAAGTTTGGAGAGATTGCTGATAGTGTTGGAGCTTGGTTATTGGCTGATATTTCTCATATTGCCGGATTGGTGGTTGGTGGGGTTCATATGAGTCCAGTTGATTACGTAGATGTAATTACTACTACAACTCATAAAAGTTTACGAGGGCCAAGAGGAGCGATTATTGGAATAACTAAAAAAGGATTAAATAAGGATCCAGATTTAGCCAAAAAAATTGATAAGGCGGTTTTCCCAGGTCTTCAAGGTGGTCCTCATGAAAATACGATTGCTAGTATGGCAGTGGCTTTTGCGGAAGCTGATACTCAGGAATTTAAAGAATATGCTTCACAAATTGTCAAAAATGCTAAGACATTAGCAGAATCTTTAAGAAAAAATGGTTTAAAAGTGTTTGGAACTGAAAATCATTTAATGGTAGTCGAAGTTGGTTTAGAAAAAGGAAAATTGGCGGCAGTAGAATTGGAAAAAAATGGCATTATTGTCAATGCTAATACAGTTCCTCATGAACAAGGGAGCCCAATGAATCCATCAGGAATTAGAATTGGAACCCCAGCCATGACTACTAGAGGATGGAAGGAAAAAGAATTTGAAGAATTAGGAAATCGGATTGCTGAGATAATCAAAAATTTATAATTTTTGATTTATTTTTTGGATTTCTTGAATTTTTTGCTTAAAAAAGCGAGGATTTTACCTTTATCGATATCCCAACGATTTAGAAAGAAAATATAAACGATTTCAAATATACCGACAGTATTTATGGTTAATAGAAGAATAAACCAAATAAGCTGTTTTTTAGTGGCAGCTTTCCAAAGGGCGGTGCCTTTCCAAACTAAGTTCCAAATTAAAAAAGGAATATAAAATATTGGTTGAGTTAAGAGGGAATATATATTATTCATAATTAATTTATTATATCAGAATTACTTTTTTTTGATTTTATTATCCAAATGAAGATATAAATTGAAAGGGTGAGACCGATGAATTCAAAGATTTGAGGCCAAAAGATGATATTAATTTGGGAAGAGTTAATGTTTTTAGGTATTTCCCAGGCGTTGGCCCAATTGTTGGCGAGGACATGATTTTTAAGAAAGACAGGTTTAAAACCATCAAAATAATAAGCAATCCAACCAGAAGAATAACTTTGAGAATAAAAAAAGTAATTAGTTTCGGTTAAATCATTGTTAATAATTTCTTGATTAATTAAGTTAGAGAGATTAAAAGGATAGATTTTTATAGAATTGATTTGATTAGAGCTAATAAGAGAATTTATTTTGGGGTTATTTAGAATGAGATTAATACCTCTTTGAAAATCATCGGTTTGATGAGCTGGAATAATAAACCAACCGGTAGTGTCGGTGACAGATTTTTCTAATTTGGTATCGAAATATTTATGGCGAGCGTTGCTAGAAACAGCAGTAATTTCAAAAGGTAATCCAGAAATATAATGGTAATTAACTTCAACTAGATAATCTTGATTTAATTGGGCTTTGGGAAAATTATAAACGGTTAATTGAGAATCAGCTCCAGGGAGAGAGACATAAAATTGGGAATTAACTGAATTGTCTTTGGTAAAAGTGGTGGATTTATCTGAGTTGGTAGTAATAGTAATTGAAGTTTTATCAGTCTTAATTTTGAAAGGCTGATCTTGGGGAAGACGGTTAGTAAATAAATTAACAAAAGGGAATTCAATGTTAGGCTTTGAAGTGTTTATATAATGGTTATATTTAGAAAAGGCTGGGTCAGTATAATAAAAATCAAACGATTTAATTGATTGAGGATTGTTGATTAAATATTTTTGATTAGAAAAGTTGGTCTGATAAACAGTAATTTGATCGAATTGAGCAACTTTCTTTAAATTAGGCATATTATTTAACATTTCTTGAGTATTAACAGAGGTGTTGCCATAAATTTTATCGTCAGGAAAATAAACATTGTTGTCGAAAATGATAAATTCTATAGAATATTTTTGAAATATTTGATTGAGAGAAACAGGATCTTGTTTTTGAAGGGCAGTATTTAATTCCCAGTAATATTGTTCATTTTTAATATTCCAAGCGTCAAATGCTCGATCAAGAATTGGTTGTTCTATACCGTACCATAAGAAACCGGAACCAGTAACCCCCCAACGATAGTTGGTCCAACCCCAAAATGATCCTTGAGGAAGGTTGGCAATGCGACTATTGGGATTTTGACTTTTAAAAAAATCAAAAAGCTGAAAATAACTTTGAGGAATATTTTGACGCATGTCCGGAGAAATATAAAATCCAAGAAAGCTAGGAAAGGAAAAAATAACAATAAAGAGAGAAATAATAAGATAGCTAATTTTTTGAATTTTATCATTTAATTTTTCTAGAAAAATGGCTATTAAAACAGAAAAAGTGAAAACAGCTGGAGTAATAAATTTAGTAAAAGGAGATCTAAAAATTTGGTCAATAAGAGGGAATTGACGGATTAATTGATTAATTTGTTCAAATGGTGGAGTATGTGAAAGTAGAGCTAAACAAATAAGAAGGAAAAAACCAGTAATAACTTTTTCGAATAATTTTTTTGATTTTTTAAATATTAAAGTAATTAATCCTAGTATAGGAATAGATCCTAAAATGTAGCCGAGAGTAAGAATAATGGGGGATTTAAAAAAGGTTTGCCATTGATCCATAAGAAAAACACCATTTTTGGGAAAATCAAAATAATAACCCCGAAGAAGAAGAAAATCAGAGATAAAACCACGAGAAAAATTGCGTAAAAAAGTTTCTTCATTGGACATAAAATTACCAATACCAGTGACAGGGTTTGATATATTGGTAATGGTAAAGTAGGTTAGAGGAAGAAGCCAAAAAAAATTAATAAGGAGGATTTTAAGTAGGGTAAAGAATGATTTTGGGTGAAAAATAAAAATAATAAATAGAGTTAAACAATAGACAATGAAAACAGTTTGAACATAAAAAGCGGGAATGGCTAAAAAATTGATTAAAAGTAGTTTTTTTAATTTTGATTTGGAAGGGTGATTTAAATAATGGAGAAGACTAAAAATTAGCCAAGGGAAAAATCCCCAAAAAGTAGAAAATGTTTCTAAAGGAGCCCAAAAATTTTGGACTGAACCAAAACTGAGTAAATAAAAGAGACTAGCGACAAAACTAGTAGATTCTTTAAATTTTAAAACTTTAGTTAATCCAAAAAAAATACCAAAAGTGCCTAAAAAAATCATGGCAAAATGCCAGAGATAACGAATTAGATTGAGAGGTAGAAATAGAGTGAGGGGAAAAATGATAAGTTGGCGAATAAGATCAGTAGAATGGGCCATTCCTCCGACTAATCCAAGACCTTGATAGGTCTGCCAAACAGCAAAAAAGGATCGTTTTAAATTCATGCCAATATTTAGTTCTGGCATGAGATTGTCCCAACCGATCAAAAAAGTTCCTGGGGTAAAATTTTTGAGACACAAAACAAGAGTAATTAGAAAGAGAATTACAGTATAAAAATGTTTTTTAAACCAATTAGTGAATTGCACTAATTAGATTATACTTTGATAGGACTAAGTGTGCCAACTGAATCGGAATTAAGATTTTTAATACCACGAATAAAATACCAAAGGGAAGTAATTATTTGATTTGGTAGGGTTAAAATCACCATAATTTGAATCAAGTTAATAATGACGGCAAAAAAACTTGGTTTAAAACCTTTTTTGACAGCATTAAGACGACTTTTAAGAGTAACCCAAAAAGTTTTTTTAGGATTTTGATGAGAAAGACTAGTAGATATTTGGCGATAGAAATAAAGATTATCAGATAAATTGGCAAATCGGCCAAATTTTAAAAGATTAAAATATAAATCGACTTCTTCGGCAGAAAATTTGGAAGGGGAATACCAAACAAAGTTTTTGGGTAAAAGAGAACGATTGATCATCATATAACCCTGTTGGATAGGAACAGCCCAAAAAATCATATCTAAAATTTGTTTTTCAGTAGTAGGAAATTTTTTGAGGCCGATAATTTGGTTATTTTCATCAATAATAGTGCATTGACCACCAACAACAATAGTTTTAGGATTTCTTTTTAAGAAATTAACTTGTTTGTAGAGACGATCGGGAGTAGAGATATCGTCAGCATCCATACGAGCTAAAAATTTACCTTTAGCTTGAGAAATAGCAATATTGGAAGTTAAACTAACACCTAAATTAATTTTATTTTTGATAACAATAATACGAGAATCTTTTTTAGAATAAGATTTAATAATTTTCCAAGAGTCATCAGTTGAACCATCGTCAACAACGATCAATTCAAAATTAGAAAAGGTTTGATTTAAAATACTTTCGATAGCGTCGACAAGATAAATACCGGGATTGTATACAGGCATGATGACTGAAACTAATGGTTTAATATTTTTTTTCATAGTTGTCAGGTTTTTTCCAGTTTCGTCCTAAAAGGACTCATCAGTATCGATATTATCGATAGACTGGGACGGGTTGGAAAAGATAGAGGGATAATTTAAAGCTTAGCGCTTCGAACTATTCATATTTTTTCCAACTCTCCAGTTGTTTGTTATTTGGTTGTTACTAGATCCGAGATGATCTGAATATTTCTTTCTTTTACTAGATCATCGGGGATGGAAGAGAGCAAATCAGCTGTTACGCCGAAAAACTCTAACTCTGACTTAATGTCAAAGTTGCCGTTGCGGATTTGGTCGACGATTCGGTCGATGTCGTTGGCTTGATAGGTTTCCTGTAAAGGATACCAGAGAACGATTTCGCCGTTTCTTATTGAAAATTCATAGTGACCAGAAGTCAAAGTCATCAAAATGCCATTTTCATAGCGATTAATACCTTGCTCAAGGCCGCCGGCAAAGATTATTGCAGTCATTCCTTCTGGAACGTCGAGCTGAATGTCAACCCAAGTCTGTTCGACTTTGGTCAATTCATTTTTACTCAGAGTTTCGTTCCATTCCTTGTTGGGGACGACGATTTTACGATTGGTAAAAGTCATTCTCTCGCCGAGGTTAGTATTGAGATACTCACCTTGGTTTGAAAAAGTCTTTCCATCCAAGCTGGCAAGAATTGCCGGATTGGTGGGCAGAGGAGCTTCAGTCGGTGTCGGCGTCGGTGTCGGAGTAGCGGTCGGAGTGACGGTCGGTGTCGGAGTAGTGGTTGGTGCAATGGTTGTCGCAGCGGTTGTCGCAGGAGTTGCAGTGCAACCTCTGAGTGCCCACCCGGAAGAACCAATTAGGCCGATAAGAAATAACACTCCCAAAACAATAAGGATAAATCGGATAATTTTTGTAAGCATAGGTCTTTTTCCTCCGGATTCTTCAGATTCTTGGTAATTGTCTTCTTGTGGTGGAATGCGTAGTCTACATTGTGCACATACACCATCCCGATAACGGGTACGTCTTCCACAAACAGTGCATTTTACTCGAGTAGACATTTTGTCTACCTCCTTTCAATTTACAGCAGGCTTGTCCTTCTTTTTAAATTAGGCTTGATAATAAAATCATCCTGTACTCAAAATTAGGCTCATCCTTTCTGTAAGGCCGATGTTCTATATATTTAGATGCCGAAGCACTTATTTTTAAAATAAAAAATCTTTTTCTATAATATATTCCATCCTGGACACAAAAAATTGAATCCAAAATGGAACATATTATAGATAAAATAGGAGATGGAAAGAAAAATCTTACCGACTTTTAAATAACAAACAACTTGTTAAAGTGCAGTGAAAAAGTTTAAAATCAAAACGCAATGTTTTGATATAAATAATTTCACTTTGTTAAAGTTTGATACTTTTTAAGTATCGGGTGGGATTATAGCGCAATAAGTGCAGAATGTCAAGATTATAGGATATTCTGTAAAGCAGAATTAGATATAAAATGAGGAATTGATTTAGAGAGTTTTGAGAAATTGAGTTAGATCATCTTTATGTTGAGGTTGTTTTAAAGCAAAGACAATATTGGCCTTAAGCCAACGAAGAGGATCACCAGTAGTCATCCAAACACCATTAGTAATGGGTTCATTAACCACAACTCCAGTTTTAGCTAGAGTGTTGAGAGCGTCAGCCCACCAAAGTTCGTTATCTTTTGAAAGGCCTTGTTGATTGATAACATCCATAATTTTATTAGAAACGACGTAACGGCCAAGAACAGCAAAATTAGATGGAGGTGGATCTATTTTTTCAAGTAGAGCACTAATTTGATTAGGAACAGTAGGATTGGGGTGAGGAACGACAGCTCCATAACGTTTCATTTCTTCGGTGGGCATTTCTTGAGTAGAAACAACAGCATCGGCATGATATTTTTCAAAAGTGGCGATCATTTGAGCTAAATATTGACCTGGATTACTTTCAATAATTAAATCATCTCCTAAAATATAGGCAAAATCATCAGTACCAATAAAATCTTTGGCGGCAAGAGCAGGGGAAGCGTTGCCATAAGGCAGATCATCGGTTTGAGGAACAAATTCAAGTTTGGCTTCAGCCCAAATTTTTTTAAGGCTAGCTAAAAATTCCATTTTATTATTTTTGGTAAGATAATCTTCAAGAACTGGATCTGGAGTAAAAAAGTTTTTAATAGCATTGTCGTCTGGACGGTGAACAATACAAATATTTTTAATACCAGCAGCAATAATTTCTTCGACTAATATTTGAATATTTGGTTTATCAAGAATAGGAACTAATTCTTTTGGATAAGATTTAACAACAGGAAGAAAACGAGTACCGCGACCAGCGGCGGTAATAACGGCTTTATTGATGTTAGTCATGTTAGGCTAATGTTAGCACAAGTAAATCTTAATTTGCTACAATAAGGAACCTATTTAGGGCCCATAGCGTAGTTGGTAGCGCGTCCCCATGGCATGGGGAAGGTCAGGGGTTCGAGTCCCCTTGGGTCCACTTTAGGTCTGTGGTGAAATGGTATCACAGCAGTCTCCAAAACTGCTTTTCCAGGTTCGACTCCTGGCAGGCCTGCTTAATTTGTAGATAAATTTAGATAAGATGATAATATGTTTGTATGGCAGGTAAAGAAAATTTTTTATTGAATAATATTTATGAAAAAAGAATTGTTTCTGATGTGTTAGGAACTAGTTTAGATATTCAGTTTAGACGTGGATATAATGTTGCTGATTTGAGAGGTATAGTTAAAAAATTTGAAAGAGATAAAGTTGTTTTAAATTCTGATGAACAAAAAGTAATTGTTCCTATTTTGATTGATCATTTATTTTCTGAAACTAAGCGTGAGGTTGGTGGTTTTTTAAGTAATGAAAATGAAGAAGATATGGGTATATTAAGAGGGTTGGTTGAAGAAATGATTCCAAATACAGATTTACCAGAACTTTCACAGGGAGATCGAATTTCACTTGGAATAATAGATGAAAGTAATTATTCTGAAGCAGTTAGATTAAGTTTTAAAAAAGATGATAGTGGGCCTTTTATAATGTCTCTTTTAAAAAGGAAAAAAATTAAATAAAAAACATGAGATTGATTGTTTTAAAGCTAATTTAATGGTATTTTATTTTAAATGAATAAAGTTGTTTGTATAACTGGATTGTGTGGGGCAGGGAAGAGTCTTGTCTCGGATTTTTTCGTCAATAATGGATTTCAATATGTTCGTTTTGGTCAACTAACTATGGATGAATTGAAAAAAAGAAATTTGGAAGTTAATGAAGCCAATGAAAGAATAATAAGAGAAGATTTAAGAAAAATTTATGGTATGGCGGCTTATGCAATTTTAAATTTACCAAAGTTTGATGAATTAATTAAAAATGGGAATGTAATTGCTGATGGTTTGTATTCTTTTGAAGAATACAAAATCTTAAAAGAACATTTTGGTGATAGTTTAGTAGTAATTGCTGTTTATTCTTCACCCAAATTAAGATACGAAAGACTTGAAAATAGAACAATGGATGGTGATGTAAACGTAAGAAATAGACCATTAAATTCAGTTGAAGCTAAATCGAGAGATTTTTCGGAAATTGAAAATTTAAATAAGGGTGGAACAATTGCTATGTCTGATTTTACAATTTTAAACACTAAAGATATTAATTATTTAAATCAACAAATTAAGGAAATTTATGACCAAATTAGATAAAAAAAATTCAATAAATGCATCAAAATGTGTCAGACCAAGTTGGGATGAATATTTTATGGAAGTTATGGAAGCAATTTCTAAAAGAGCCACTTGTGATAGAGGTAAAAGTGGTTGTGTAATTGTTAAAAATAAACAAATTTTAGTGACTGGTTATGTTGGTTCACCAATGGGATTACCTCATTGTGATGATGTTGGTCATCAATTTAAAAAAATGATTAATGAAGATGGAACAATTTCTGAACATTGTGTTCGAACAGTTCATGCTGAGCAAAATGCAATTTGTCAGGCAGCTAAATTGGGAGTACCAATTGATGGAGCTACTGTTTATTGTCGAATGACACCTTGTCGAACCTGTGCCATGCTTTTAATTAATTGTGGAATTAAAAGAGTGGTTTGTGAAAGAAAATATCATGCTGGAGCAGAATCAGAAGAAATGCTTAAAAAAACAGGAATTACTTTGGAATATGTGTATGAGGAAGTACAAGAATATAAATAGGAAATGTGTTTAAATTATTTATGACAGATTTTTTAAATAAGTATTTAATTGATATTAATCAAAAAATAGAAAATAATTCTAAACAAGATTGGAAAACAGTTTTAAAACATCATCGAGTCACAATAAAATTTTTACAACACGAAAGATTAATTCACTTATTAGTAACATTAGCTTTTGGAATTAAATTTTTAATAGCAATATCGTTTACTTTAGTGACTAAATCAATGATATTATTTGCAGTTGATATATTACTTTTAAGTCTATTAGTGCCTTATCTATTCCATTACTTTAAATTAGAAAATGGAGTCCAAAAATTATATTTGATTGATAAATTAATCCAGAAGAAAATAGGGGATTAACGACGGCCGCGGTTGATACTTTGAAATCTTGGTCCTGGTTTAAAAGTTGGTTGACTTTTATTATTATTGTGAAAATTTAGAACTTCGGGTTTAACAAAACCCTTAATAATAGTAGATCGGTTATCAACTTTTGGTTTTTGGGATGAGCGACTCATAACTAATTATATTATAAATTCGAATTATTTTAGTTTAGCTGATTCTTTGTGTTCAGTTGTTTTTTTACACCATTTACAGTATTTGATAAATTTGAGTTTATCAGGAGTATTAGTTTTATTTTTTTCAGTTAAATAATTTTGTGCGCCACAAACACTGCAAAGCAATGCTATAAGAATTCGAGGTGTTTTTTTAGATTTGGACATGAGAGGTATTTTAAACTAAAAAAAACCAATTAGCAATTAATTAATTGGTATGTTTATATTTTTTGATTTGATGTTCAATAGCTTCGCGTAGATTGGTAATGGCAGAAACTAAGTCGTGATGACAGATTTCGGCATGAAAAGTATTTTTGTGACCAGGGAGAGCCATGTCGAATTTGGCAATATAGTTTTTATATTTTTTGTCTTTTTGAATATGAAGAAAAGCGGTTTTGAGTTCATTATTGAATTGAGGAAGAAGTTGATCAAGTTTGATGACAAATTTGTTGTTGATCATCTTTCGTACTTTAAAGGAAATAATTAAGTTAACACCATTGATCTGTATGTTCATATAGATCTCCTATTTAACTTATAATTTTGCAATTACACTTGGTTATTTAATTTTAACACTTTAGTAATATAATTCTTTTAATTTAAATATGAGTATTTCAGAAACAGGAAAAAAGTTTATGTTGGGAAGTTTAATAACTGCGACTGGTGCTTCAATGTTGTCTTGTGATGACAAAATTGTAAATGAAAGTAAAAAAAATGATGAAATACTAATGACTAGTAGTGATGTTATAAAATCAGAGGAAGATAAAGTGGCAAAAATAGATCCTGAAAATATGATTGTAATATTAAATTCAGAAACAATTCCAACTCCAATTCCCACACTCGAACCCATACCAACCTCAACGCCTACACCAGAAGTAATTCCAACCCAAACCAACCCAACAGAAGTAACACTAATACCAGAAATAATAGAACAAAGTCCATGTGTAGTTATTTATAAAGGAGATCCTGATAAAAAAGAAATTGCTTTAACTTTTGATGACCAAGGTGAAAATTTAGGTAAAATTTTAGAAGTTTTAGATGCGGCTGGGGTTAAAGGAACCTTTTTCCTTTTAACTTCAGAAATTAAAAATAATCCTGAAAGATGGCAACAAGCTGTAGTTAATGGACATTTAATTTGTAATCATTCAACTAAACATGATATGAGTTTAGGAAGTAAATCCGAAGAAGCGATAAAAGAAGATATTCTAG
>JBAYMA010000006.1:0-20140 GCA_041663805.1 Candidatus Shapirobacteria bacterium
GGTGATTTTTAAAATTATTAATTTGAGACTTAATTTCCATAGAATCATATTATATCAACTAAATTAATATTGACATAAAAACTAAATCAAGTAATATAAAAGCATGTCTAAAATAATTCTTGATCAAAACAAATGTATCGGCTGTAATACTTGTCCACTTTTAGACCCAGAAACTTTTGAGATGGATACTACTATCTATAAAGCCAAAGTTAAACAACAACCAGAAACTATTACTGAAGCTATTCAAAATGCAATTAGTTCTTGTCCTGTTGGAGCTATTTCTATTTCCGAAGAATAATTTATTAATTTATTAATTTATATTTATGCCATCAAAAAAAATTAAAAAAACCATTAAACCAACCACCATTATTACTCCAAATAAATATGTCAAAATTCCTCTAGTTGGAGTCATTATTTTTTCACTTCTTTTAGCCACTTCATCTTTTTTTGCTGGAATTACTTGGTTAAAAATAAATAACAATGATACTAATACTAGTAGTAATTCTAAAATCACTTTTGAAGCCGAAAAGACCAATAAACCAGAACTTAAATTTTTTGTTATGAGTTTTTGTCCTTATGGTAATCAAATGGAAGATACCTTAAAACCAGTCGTTAATCTTTTAAGTAAAGTAGTTGATATTAGACCTCAATACATTTTTTCAAAAATAACCAACTTGTCTGATTATTGTAAACAAACTTCAGGTGATGTCACTCAATGTGCTGCTTATATCCAAGCTGGTTATTTTCAAACTGAAGCTGAATGTCAAAAAATTGTTATTGATGGTAATAAAAAATGTAATGATGAAAAAAATTATCTAAAAATCGGTAATAATTTTTATAGTTCTCTTCATGGTCGAGTCGAAGCTAATCAAGATGTCAGAGAAATTTGTGCTTACAACATGAGCGACGACAAAACTAATTGGTGGACATTTGTTGATAATGTTAATATCAACTGCACTTATCAAAATGCCGATACTTGTTGGGAAGAACAAGCTAAAAAAGCCAATTTCGATACTGCCAAAATTACCGAGTGTTTTAACAAACAAGCTGGAGAAATAATGGATAAAGAAATTGCTATTACTGATCAATATAAAGTTCAAAGTTCACCTACACTTATTATTAATGGAGTTAATTTCCCTCCAGAAACTGCTTCTACTCAAGATGGTAAAGGTAGTTTAAAAATTGGTAAAAAAACCTTCACTCAAGATAAATTCTATACAGCTGATGTTATTAAAGAAGCCATATGTGCCTCTTTTAAAAAAACACCTAAAGAATGTAAAACTATTCTCGCTGACGCTGTTGCTACTACCGAAACAGCTGCTGCCGACAGTGGTGCTGGTTGTGCCACTCAATAAAATTTAAATTATTTAAATTTCAACCCTCCGAAGAACATCGGAGGGTTTTTGTTGGTAAAATAGTTTTGTGAAATTAAATTCTCATCAAATCCGTAAATCTAAAGTAGGGGAGTCACAAAAACTTCAAAAAAAAATCAAACGCAACCCCTTCGTTTTGGTTTTAGACAACGTTTTAGATACTTACAATATTGGCTCATTTTTTCGTCTAGCCGATGCTATTGGAGCCCAAAAAATTTATCTTTGTGGTCCAGTAGTTACTCCACCAAACATTAAAATTCATCGTAGTTCTATTGGTACTTGGAAATGGATTCCTTGGGAACATTTTGATTCTACTATTGAATGTATTAAAAAACTAAAATCAGATGGTTATCAAATAGTTGCCTGTGAACAGGACAAAAAAAGTGTTAACTATTTGGCAGCCAAATATGATTTTCCAATTGCTTTGATTGCTGGAAGTGAATCTTATGGTGTTTCTGTTGATGTTTTAAAATTAGTTGATAAAATTATTGAGATTCCTATGTATGGTATTAATATTTCACTTAATGTTTTAGTCGCCACTTCCATTATTAGCTACGATATTTTGTCAAAAATCAATCAAAAATAAACCCTATTTTAAGGCCAAATTTTTTAACAAAAACCCCTCATTTTTTTAATTTTATTCCAAATAAATTTTACCTAAAGTTCCACATAATTTGCTTATTGTAAAGCTATTTCGCCTCTGTTAGAATAAATCTGGTTTAAAAAAAACAAATTTAAACTAATTTAAGGAAAAAAATAAATGTCACCATCACAAGAATATACCGGTAAACAAATTGTCGTTTTGGAAGGTCTTGAACCAGTTAGAAAACGCCCCGCCATGTATATCGGTTCTACCGATATTAGGGGATTACATCACTGTCTTACTGAAATTGTCGATAACGCTATTGATGAAGCTCTGGCTGGTTTTGCAAAAAATATTTGGATTGTTGTTCATCCAGACAATTCTGCAACTGTTGCCGATGATGGTCGAGGTATTCCTACTGATATCATGCCTAAATATAAAAAACCGGCCGTAGAAGTTATTATGACTACTCTTCATTCTGGTGGTAAATTTGAAGGTGCTGCTTATAAAGTTTCCGGTGGACTTCATGGTGTTGGTGCTGCCTGTGTTAACGCTCTTTCTAAACTTTATCAAATAGAAGTTCGTCGTGATAATAAAATTCAATTTATTGAATTCTCTCGTGGTCAAATAAAAACCAAACTCACTGAAATTTCCGAAACTAAAATAGATAAACTTAAAAATATAATTCCTAAAAATACCGATGGAACTACCGCTACTTTTTACCCAGATCCAGAAATTTTTAAAGAAACTATCGAATTAGATGCTAAAACCATTATTAAATCTATCAAAGATCGTGCCTATCTTACCTCTAAAATTTACTTTCATTTTTATGATGAAAGAAATAATACACAACGTCATTTTTATTTTGAAGGTGGTATCGTTTCTCTCTTAAGAGAATTAAATAAAAATAAAGTCATTCTTCATGAACCAATTTATATTCATAAAGAATACGATGGTATTGATACTGAAATTGCTATTCAATACAATGATACTTTTCAAGAAAACACTCCATCATTCGTCAATATTATTAATACTGTTGAAGGCGGTACTCATCTTACTGGATTTAAAATTGCCCTTACTAAAGCCATTAAAGACTATGCTATCAAAAAAGAATTATTAAAAAATAAAGACGATAACATTACTGGCGATGATGTTAGAGAAGGTTTAACTGCTGTCCTTTCTATTAGAATGGGATCAAAAGATCTTCAATTTGAAGGTCAAACTAAAGGAAAATTAGGTAATAGTGAAGTTCAACCAATTATCTCAAAAATTGTTAGAGAAGAATTGGAAGTTTATTTCGAAGAACATCCTGATGTTGCCAAAACTATTATTAATAAATCTTTATTGGCTATTCAAATCCGCAAAGCTGCTCGTGCCGCTAAAGACGCTATTATGCGCAAAGGTGCTTTTGAATCTTTAGGATTACCTGGTAAATTAGCTGATTGTCAATCACGAAATCCAGAAGAATCAGA
The DNA here is from genome assembly GCA_041663805.1 of Candidatus Shapirobacteria bacterium. Lineage (GTDB taxonomy): Bacteria > Patescibacteriota > Microgenomatia > UBA12405 > UBA12405 > WARW01. Next base: position 3,429 of record JBAYMA010000006.1, read on the forward strand.
GATTTATATCGTTGAAGGAGATTCTGCCGGTGGTTCTGCTAAACAGGGGAGAGATCGTAAATTTCAAGCTATTTTACCTCTATGGGGAAAAGCTCTTAATACCGAAGGTATGAGACTTGATAAAATTGTTGGCTCAGATAAATTAAAAGATCTAATTATTGCCTTAGGTATGGGTATAGGTGAAACTATGAATTTTGAAAAACTTCGTTATCACCGAATTATTTTAATGTCCGATGCTGATGTTGATGGTGCCCATATTGCTACTCTATTATTAACTTTTATGTTCCGCCATTTACCTAATCTTATTGAAAGTGGTTATGTTTATATTGCTATGCCACCACTTTTTAAAATTAAACAAGGCAAAGAAGTTAAATATGTTTATACAGAAGAAGACAAAGACGAATATCTCAAAAAAATAGATATTTCTAAACCTTTTGACATTCAACGTTATAAAGGTTTAGGTGAAATGAATCCTCAACAACTTTGGGAAACCACCATGAATCCAGAAACTCGTCTGCTTAAAAAAATTACTGTTTCAGATGCTACCAAAGCTGATGAAGTTTTTAGAGTTTTAATGAGTGAGGATGTTCCACCTCGCAAAAAATTTATTCAAACTCATGCTCATTTAGCTAATTTGGATATTTAAAAATATGACTATAGATAAAATGAAAAACACTCTTGTTAAAGACGATGCCGTATTTATCAACAATGTCGGTAAATTAGTCGACGTAGATATTGTTCCTGAAATGGAAAAGTCATATTTAGACTATGCCATGTCTGTCATTGTTTCTCGAGCTTTACCTGATGTCAGAGACGGTATGAAACCAGTTCATCGCCGTATTATTTACGCCATGAATCAAATGGGTCTTACTACCACTGGTAAAAATGTTAAATCAGCTGCTGTCGTCGGTGATGTTATGAAATCCTATCATCCTCATGGTGATAGCTCTATCTATGGTGCTTTAGTCCGCATGGCTCAAGATTTTTCAATGCGTTATACTTTAGTCCAAGGTCAGGGAAATTTTGGATCTATTGATGGTGATCCTCCAGCCGCCATGCGTTATACCGAAGTTAGAATGTCCAAAATGACCCCAGAAATGGTAACTGATATCAACAAAGATACTATTGAAATGGTTGATAATTATGATGCTTCTACTAAAGAACCATCTGTTCTACCTGTTCGTATTCCTAATCTTTTATTAAATGGTGCCGATGGTATTGCTGTCGGTATGGCCACCCGTATTCCACCTCACAACCTTAAAGAATTAACCGAAGCTATCGATTTGATTTTAGATAAAAGTCATTTAGAAAAAGTTGAAGAAGAAATTGAAATCAATAATATTCTTACCCCACCGAAAAACACTCAAGAATTAGTTTTACGCCCAGTTTACGAACTTGAAAAACAAAAATATAATTTTGAAACCAGTGCCAATGTTGAAGATTTAACTCAAATAGTTCAAGGACCAGATTTTCCAACTTATGGTGAAATATACGGAAAAACTGGCATTATTGAAATGTATACCACTGGTCGAGGAAAATTTGCTGTCCGCGGTAAAACTAATATTGAAGAAACTAAATCTGGCAAAATCAGAATTATTATTACTGAACTTCCATATCAGGTTAATAAAGCTGAATTTGTTAAAAAAATTGCCGATCTGGTTCGTGACAAGAAAATTGTTGGTATTTCCGATCTTCGTGATGAATCTGATCGTCATGGTATTAGAGTTGTAGTTGAAATCAGAAAAAACGGTAAACCAAAATCAATTCTCAATAAACTTTTCAAATATACTTCTCTCCAATCATCTTATTCTGCCAATATATTAGCCTTAGTCAATGGTGTTCCTCAAACTTTAAATTTACGTCAAATGTTATTACTCTTTTTACGTCACCGAGAAACTATCGTTCGTCGTCGCACCATTTTTGAACTAAAAGGTGCCATGATGCGAGCTCACATTCTCGAAGGTCTCAAAAAAGCTCTCGATATCATTGATGAAATTATTAAAACTATTCGTGCATCTAAAAACACTGATGAAGCTCGAGAAAATTTAATCTCTAAATTTAAATTTACCGACCTTCAAGCCAACGCTATTCTAGAAATGCAACTTCGTCGTCTGGCTGCCCTTGAACGTCAAAAACTTGACGATGAATATAATGAAGTTGAAAAAACTATTAATGAATTAACTAGTATTATTACCAAGCCAGAAAAAATGATTACCGTACTTAAGGGTGAAAATAAAGAAATTGCCGAAAAATACGGTGATGCTCGCCGAACCAAAATTTACGTCAAAGGATTAGATGATTTTAGTGAGGAAGATCTTGTCCCTAATGAAGCTGTCTTAGTTGCTCTCACTAAAACTGGTTATATTAAACGAGTTCCTAAAGAAACCTACCATAGTCAAAAACGCGGTGGTATTGGTGTCGTCGGTATGGCCACTAAATTGGAAGATGAAATTGAATGTATGCTTTCTGTTGATACTCATGATGATCTTTTATTTTTCACCAACCGTGGTCGAGTCTTCAAAACCAAAGTTTGGGATATTCAAGAAGGTACTCGTCAAGCTAAAGGTCAAGCCGTAATTAATATAATTAATATTCTCCAAGGTGAAAATGTTCATACAGTTTTAGCTATTAGTAAAGAAAGTAAATCAAAATTTATCCTACTTGCCACCAAAAAAGGAATTATTAAAAAAACTGCTATCGAAAAATTTAAAAATATTCGTCAAAATGGACTTACTGCTATTAAACTTGATTTAGATGATCAATTAGCTTGGGCTAAACTAACTGACGGTACAAATCAAGTCTTTTTAGTTACCAAAAATGGTAAATGTATTCGTTTTAACGAATCAGATACCAGACCTATGGGTCGTCATACTCGTGGAGTTAGGGGTATTTTCCTTAAAGAAAATGACCATATGGTTAGTATGGATATTGTTCCATCAGCTATTGAAAAAATTAAAGATAAAAAACAAGAAAAATCATTCCGCCATTTATTTGTGGTCACCGAAAACGGAGTTGGTAAAAGAACTGATGTTTATCTCTATCCAATTCAAAAACGCGGAGGTATCGGTGTTAAAGTAGCTAATCTTACTCCTAAAACTGGTCTTATTGCCGCCGCTCAAGTTGTTTCTGAATTTGACGATCAAGTTATTTTAATGTCTAAAAAAGCTATTACCATCAAACTTCCTCTTAAAAATATTCCTACTCTTAGCCGTAATACTAAAGGTGTCATCCTTATGCGTTTTAAATCTACTGATGACAAACTTAATACTATGACTGTCTTAGAAAAGAATGGAGAGACATCAGATAAAGTTGAAATTACCAAATAAAATAAAAAAATAATTTAAGATAGGGGATTCCATTGACATTATAGGCAATACATAAACAATGTGTATAAATTAGCAGTCTTTATAGTCGACTGATAACCTAGTATAAAAAATTAATTTAGTCCTAAATTAGGGTAAAATTTATATATTCATTATTACCTTTTACTACTAACAGGGGACTATCTCCATTTTAAGGTAAAAACACCCTACTATAGGTCATCTATCACTTTAAGGTTTCGATTTATTACCACTATGAAATTTTTCATAAACTTCACGTAATCTGGCATCAGTTACATGAGTATAAATTTGAGTTGTCGCAATATTTTTATGGCCTAATATTTCTTGGACTGATCGAAGATCAGCTCCAGATCGAAGTAAATCAGTCGCCATTGAATGTCTAATAGTATGAGGTGTTGCCATTACTGGTAAATTAGCCTGTCTAACATAACGTTTAACTAGTCTTTGAATTGATCTAGCTGTCAATCTCACTTTATTATCTTCCAAAACAATTTCTTTTTCTCTTAGATTCCTAATAAACAAAGGTTTATATTTATCTGTTCGGCTTTTTAATAATTTATCTATCCATTCAGCCGCTTGGGTTGAAATAAAAACTACTCTTGATCTTCCTCCTTTACCAACCACCCCAAATTCTCGAGTATTTAAATTTACCTGTTCCCTATTGAGAGACACTAATTCCGACACCCGAAGCCCGGTCGAAAATAATAATTCCAAAATTGATCTATCCCTTAATCCATTTTTACTTGAATTAAGTGGTTGATTTAATAATCTATTTATTTGTAAATCATCTAAAAACTTTAAAGAGTGGTCTCTGACCTTTGGTACATCTAATTTTTCTGGTTGTAGTACTTTAATATCATTTTTAATTAACCATTTCAAAAAAGATCTTAAAGCAATTACATAGTACCCTTGAGTCACTAATTTCATTTCACCAGTAGTCCCAGCTTGTCTTGACAAAAATAATCTAAACTTCCTCACCGAATCAGCGGTTATGTCATCTATAGTTGGATTTTCTTTTTCTCCTTTAATTAAAAATTTAAACAAAACATTTAAATAATGTTCATAATTTCTAATTGTCAATTTTGAACAATTTTTCTCAATTTCCAAATGTTCCAAAAATCGTCTTATTAATAGTTGTAAGTCTTTTTCCATAAATTTATCTTATCATGATCAAATTTTAAATCTAAACTCAAAAATAAATGATATATAACTTACCTTCAAATAAAAACGTTAGTCTGAGGGCCTCTGGTGAGATTATATATAATTTATGCCTAATTTTAGGTTAAAAATGTTTTTTATTAAAAAATAAAAGATAATCTAGATAAAATTTCAGTAAAGACAGAAATTAAGACAGGGGAGTCAGGCTTGTAAAGGGGAGTCAATTCCTAAAAAATCAAGCTAAAGGGATAATTTGAACCGGGTTAATCATTGAGGAGAGAAAGGCCATTTTTTTAAATATAAAAATAATTAAAAAAAACAAAAGAGATTTAAAAAGATTAATTAATCTTCATGGTTATAAAGAATTAATAGCTCTCCCCTAGGTTCATAATTTACATAACGTCGCAAAAGGTACATTGTGCGACGTAGCAATTTAACTCACCCACTGCTAGGAGATAGAAGTAACTAATTAAACTTCATCACTGGTATTTATTCTCTTTTAAACTTTTCTTTTATCAATTAATATCGTCTCTATCCTTCTCTTCTCCTTGGTATCTTGTGTTCACTTTGATCTAGTTGACTAAGCTAAACTTATCCACAGAGACTATATCATACTATATCAATACTCTACCCGTGAAAATTATAGGATATATCGTGAAAAACATTATAGGATGTATATTATAGGATACTCCCCTCCTTCACCTGCCTACAATTTATTTTTTTAAACCTAAATCACTATTATTTATACCTAAATACCACCCCCATCAACCTTATTTAAATAACCTTTATACCCATAGTTCTCTTTAATCGTAATAAAACAACTTCCCCACTATCCTCTACTCTCAAAGAAATAGAACAAATTATACCTATAAATAGGAAATATTTACTACTTTATAAAGCCGCCAACCTGGATATCCCACAACTTTCTATATATTCCTGTCTTTAATTTAATCAAATTACTATGAATTCCATCTTCAACTATTTTCTTTTTATCAACTACTACAATTCTATCTACTTTTTTAACTGTAGATAATCTATGAGCAATTATAATTACCGTCTTATTTTTCATTAGTTCATCTATTGAATCCTGAATAAATTTTTCTGATTCAGAATCTAAACTCGAAGTCGCCTCATCCATAATCAAAATCGGAGCATTGCGCAATATTGCCCTAGCAATAGCAACTCTTTGTCTTTCACCACCAGAAAGCTTTATCCCTCTTTCTCCAACAAAAGTATCATAGCCAAGTTTCAATTTATTAATAAATTCATCACAATGAGCCAGTTTTGCTGCTTTAATTACTTCTTCATCAGTCGCACTCATTTTTCCATAACGAATATTTTCCATCAAACTTCGATGGAATAGAATTGGGTCCTGAGGCACCATACTAATATTATCTCTTAAGCTTTTCTGAGTTACTTTAGAAATATCTTGTTCATCAACAAGTATTTTCCCTCCTGAAATATCATGCATTCTTAATAACAATTTAATTAAAGTGGTTTTGCCAGCACCAGAAGAACCCACCAAAGCTACCGTTTCCTTTGCTTTAATTTCTAATTTAAAGTTATCAACTATGTTTTCCCCATCATTATAAGCAAAACTTACCTTATCAAATTTAATTCGCCCAAAATTAATTTCCAAATCTTTAGCTTTAGGAGCATCAACAATCTCATGGGGAGTATTTAAAATAAGGGTCATTTCTTCAGCTTCAGCCAAATTTTCATATATTCTACTGATCACCCGACCAAAATCCCAAACCATCATCATCACTGAACCAATATAAGATTGAATTAAAACAAAATCACCTACTGTCAACATATTTCTATTCCATAATTTAATTGCAAAATATGCCATTCCTACTTCCAACACCACCAATAAAAAGGCTTGTAATCCATAAAATTTAGCACTCAAATCCCAACTAAATTTTCTTAGTCTATATAAATTCTCTGATAATTGAGAAAAACCATCATTTTCATATTTATAACCATTAAATAATTTAATATTAATGTTATTAGAAACTGTATCGGCTAAATAACTACTTGTCTTAGTTTCTGCCTCACTTCTTTCAATATCATATTTAAGTTTATATTTAGTAAAAATCCAATTAATAATTAAAAATAAAATAATCCAAGTAAACATTCCTAAACCCAAAAAGATATTTACACTACTTAAAATGACCGTAATAATGATAATAGTCACTACTGACGGTAATAATTGATAAAAAAGTTGATCAGTTAAATTTTCAAACGCATTTATAAAACTTTTGGTTTTTTTAACGACTGAACCGGTAAATGTATTAGAAAAATAAGCAAATGAATGTTGGTGTAAATAAGCAAAACATTTTTTTGCTAAGTCAGCCATTACCCTAGATTCAAAATAATTTTGAGTAAAAAAGACAATTCTCCAAAATACCCAATGGGCTAATTTTAATATAGCCATTATTCCTAAGATTGATAATAATTTAGGAACGATTTCTGATTTTGTTTGTCCCCCATCAGCTAAAACATTGAAAAAATCTTTAGAATATAAAGGAACAATTGATTCTAAAGTTGCTCCAATCACTAATGAAACCACTAATAATATCTCCCACCATTTATAGTTATTCATGGCGTCCCAATAATACAAAAGTGTTTTTTTAGTGTTGTATTTCATATTTAACGAATTTAATTATATCCCATTCTATGGGAATAAAAAACTAGTATCTTCAAGCTTTCTTTTTTTTATATATAATAGGTCTCATGAATCCATTAATTGAAAATATTTATACCCAAGCCAAATCCAATCTGAAAAAAATTGTTTTAGTTGAAAGTCATGACCCTCGAGTTCAAGCCGCTGCTAAAATTGTCTCTGAAGAAAAAATTGCCGAAATTATTTTAATTAACCAAGTCTATATTGATTCTCACCCTGAGCTTGTCGAAGGGTTTACTCAAGATTTTTTTGAATTACGTAAAAATAAAGGTATCACTTTAGAACAATCTAAAACAATAATTCAAAACCCACTCTATTTTGGTACTATGATGGTTAAATCAAATTTAGCCGATGGTATGGTTGCTGGTGCTCAAAATACTACCCAAGATACTTTTAAACCAGCTCTTCAAATTATTAAATCCAAACCAGAAGAGAAATTAGTTTCTAGTTTTTTTATTATTGAAGTTTCTGATACTAATTTGGGTGAAAATGGAGTTTTTATTTTTGCTGATTGTGGCCTTAATATTAACCCAAAAGATGAAGAACTTGCTCAAATTGCTATTCAATCAAGTAAATCTTTTAAACAATTAATTGGTAATATTCCTAAAATTGCCATGCTTTCTTATTCCACCAACGATAGTTCTAATGGTGAATCAGTTGATAAAGTCAAATCTGCTACTCAATTAGTTAAATCACTCGACTCTTCTTTAATTATTGAAGGTGAGATTCAAGCTGATGCTGCTTTAGTTCCTTCAGTTTCTCAGCAAAAAAATCCTACCAGCCAACTTCAAGGTAAAGCTAATATTTTAATATTTCCTGATCTTAATTCTGGAAATATTGCCTATAAATTAGTTGAGCGTCTTGGAAATGCTAAAGCTTTTGGTCCGCTTACACAAGGTATTAAAAAACCAATTAATGATCTTTCTCGTGGTTGTAGTATTGAAGACATTGTTACTACTATTGCTATTACTAGTGTTCAATCTCAATCTAATGCCAACTGGTAGTCAAAATCATTCCCAAAAAAACAGCTATTGAAATCCATATAAAAGTTAATTGATTTTTTCTAAAAAGTCTCTCTCTTAAATCTAATTGAATTAAACTAGCTATTATATAAACTGCTGCTACTAAATAAATCGAACCTCTAAAAATTCCTACTGGCCAAAAAGACAATACCAATCCTAATTGAGCCATCAAAAAAGCCGGTACTAATACATAAGCTGGTAAATTTTTTTCCTTTCCATCATCAGACAATTCAATCGTCACACTATAAAAAAGATACATAAAAACAGCCGCTGAAATTAATAATATAAAAATTGCATTCATCCAATAAATCAATTTAAAAGAAAATAAACTGTCTAATAAAAAGAAGGTCATCAATAATAACAACATCAATCCTACCGTATAAGCTGCTCGATAAAGTGGTGGTGTTCTACCTCCAATAGATACTAAAAATACATTTTCTACTAAAAAAATTACATAAGCTATCATTCCAAAAAATAAACTCGATAAAAACACTGTCAAAAATGTTTGTGGTAACAAAGCCGCAAATAATCCAAAACCAATAAAGAAACCAATTGGCAAAATAACCGACATTAATCTAATATATAAACTTTGATTAAAAATAATTCCTAAACCAAACCAAAAACAAAACGCAATTAATACCACTCCTACTAACAATCCATAATAATGAGACGAATAAGGCAAACTAATAAAAAAATAAAAACCAACCGACGCAATTATCGAAGAAATTAAATATTTAAGTCTTTTAGACATAATCAATTATAATCAAAACCAGCAAAAACCCCAAGCACATCATCATTTTCTTCCAATTCTTCAATAAAATCCATTATTTTATTTAATTCTTCCTCATTTTTAAGAATAGTTGGATTTATTGCTCGATAAACTGGTTCTGATTTAACTACTTTTAATCCTAATTCTTTTGATTTTTTAACAAAATCATTAATTTTTTCTTGGCTCACTAATGCTAAATTACCATCAAAATCATCAGCTCCAATATCAATTAAATCTAATTGTTTTTCTTCTGGAATATTCTGCTCTGGAAAATCAAATTCAACTTCCCCTACTCTTTTAAATTGAAACATAACCGAATTATTTTCACCTAATGTTCCTTGATAATTTCTAAAAATCAATTTTATTTCACCTAAAATTCTATTTTTATTATCAGTTTCTATTTCGATAATTACCGGTACTCCAAAAGGACCATATCCTTCTAAAATCATTACTATTAAATTATCTTTTCTTTCTTCAAATTTAGTAATTAATCTTTCAATATTTTCCTTTGGCATATTAACTTCTCTAGCCTTATCTATGGCTATTTTTAGTTGTCCATTCACTTGCCAATTACTACTTCCACCTAACCTAATTGATGTCAAAATATTTTTAGAAACCTTAGTAAAAATTTCACTTCTTTTTTTATCTTGAGCCCCTTTCCTGTTTTTTATATTAGACCATTTTGAATGTCCAGACATAGAATATTTTATTTTTTATAACTAGGGTATTTTATCATTGTTGAAAAATTATCATCAAAATACAATTCAACCTCATTTTGATTTAAACTTAAATCTTCCTTTTTAGAACAATCTATTAATCTATCAATTAATTTCCAAGAAAATGTTTCTTTAACTTTTAAGCCATATAATATTTGACATGTCTTTATTTCTCCTCCGTTATTATTGCCTATAGAAATTACTGAAAAACCCAATCTTTCAAATCTTTTTGTCATAAAAGTTGCCAATCCATTTTCATTAGTCAAATTAACCACTGACAATTTTAAATCCTCATTGACTATTTTGGTTTCAGAAAAATCCCTAATCATTACTTCATCTAAAAAATCATCACTTTGATCAATATCTTTTTTTAAAATTTCTTCTTTTGTTAAATTTTGATTACCATTTAATATAAATTGCCACCAAAATTTACCTTTCCAGTCATTCACTTTCTTTAAAGAAATTATTTTATCTGGACTAAATCCAAAATTATAAAACAAAACATCACTCATCAACCCAACTTTATTTTCTTGTTGAAGTATCTTTTTAACTGCTATATTTCGATACCAACCTAAACCTCCAGGTATCCATATCTGAACTTCTGGATCAATTTTTAAAATATTAATCATTTTTCTTTGTTTTGAAATTGAGACTAAAGCTACTCCATCATCAGCCAATATTCCAATTTTAAAATCACTTCCTTTTTCTTTTATTTTATTAACCAAAGAAAAAATTATCGAAACTAATAAAAGCCCTAATATTAAAATTCCTAAAAGTATTTTTTTATTCTTTCTCATAATTCTCCAAATGTTTTTTTAAATCAACTGCCAAATCAGAATTAAATTTAACTCTCTTACCTGTTTTTGGATCCGCTATTTCTAACTCAAAAGCATGTAAAAATGGTCGTTTCAAATCTAAAAAATCACCTCCATATAATCGATCTCCCACTAATGGCCATTTTAAATGGCTCATATGAACTCTAATTTGATGAGTTCTTCCTGTCTTTAAATTTATTTCTAAAAAACTATATTTCTTATTATTTTTTTTATATTTAGATAATAATCTAAATTCAGTTAAGGCCATTTTTCCATCCACATTTACACCAAATTTAGCAAATCCATACTTTGATCTTCCAATTGGCCAATCTATTACTCCATCTATTGAAGTTTCACCTCCTACTAAACAATAATATTTTTTCTTAACCATTCTTTTTTTAAACTGATCTTTAAAATTTGAAAAGGATGTTTCAACTTTGGCCATTAATACTAATCCAGAAGTTCCTTTATCTAAACGATGAACAATTCCATTCCGAGGTAAATCGTTTGGTCTTATTTCTCTTAAATAATCTTCTAAAGTTCCTATTTCTTCTTTTTTTTCTTTAGTAGTTGTCATTCCACTTGGTTTGTCGACTACTAAAAAATCTTCATTTTCAAAGATGATTTGTATTTTTTTTTCCATAAAATTTTAATAAAATTAATATAATCCCCAACCAAATTAACCAATCAGCTAAATTATTATAAACCTTAAAAAACCACCAATAATCCCTTACATAACCAAAAACAAATCTATCTATCAAATTAATTAATCCGCCAACAATCATTAAACCTAATTCTAAATATCTTTTTTTAACAAAAAAATAAATTAAAAAAAGAATAAATATTATATTTAAAAATATAAAAAATAACCCATTTATTCCAAAACTTATACCATAGTTTTTGACTATTTCTCCCCTACCAGCCAAAAAATTATGAGTTATCCAAAAAATTAAAGTCAATATTACTAATACCCAAAAATTAAAGCTCTTTTTCTTTTTCACATTTAACACAAGTAGTTGCTTCCGGATTAATCGCTAACCTATCTGTGTCAATCATTTTTTCGCATTTTTCACAAATTCCATATTTTCCAATTTTTATTCTAGTTAAAGCTTTTCTTAGTTGAACAATCTGTTTACTTAAAAATTTAACTTTAATTTCAACATCAAAATGACCAATTTGCTCATCCAAATCTTCTTCAACAGAATTTTCTAAAGTTCTTTCATTATCAACAAAAGGATCCCCTTTTTTAAGGTTCTTTTTAGTCCTCTTAAGTTTTAAAAGTTGAATTTCTAAAAAACGCCTTATTGGTGATAATAAATTAATTGGCAATTTTTTAATAATACTTTCTTTTTTATTTTTTTTCATATTTTACTTTTCCTAGAATAAACAATCCTAAGCCAGAAATCAAACTGATAATTAAAGCTAAAATAATATTAATTAAATTCTCATTAAATACAATTAAATCGATAGTTATCATTAAAAAAAACAAAAAGTTAGCAAACAAAAGCACAAAACCTTTTTTACCACTTTTATACCAAGTAAAAGAACGATATCTTTTACTAACCCAAACACTTATAAAATAAATTACTATTAATAGTATTAAATAAACCAAAACTTTCAAATCAAATTTAGTTCTTAACCATTCATCTGTTATTAAAAACCATAATAAAATTAAAAATGGTTTTATAACATCTTCCATAAAAGCTAAAAATTTCCATTGCTGTGTTTTACAATAAATCCAAGAGACTAACCCTAAACCCAAATATCCTCCAATATAACTCATTCCTGGTTTATTCCAAACCGATATCCAATCTATCAAATTAATATTCCAAATACCCCAATGAATTAAACCAAAAAATATTCTCCCAACAACAAAAAATCCCAATAAAGATAACCAAGAATAGCTGATTATTTTTTGACTATTATAATTATCTTTTAAATTTCTCCAAATCAAATATAAAAAAACCAAAATTCCTAATATTCTTAATATTGCTAAACTCATAACCTATTTTACCAAATATGTACCGAAGGAGGGACTTGAACCCCCATGACATTGCTGTCACACGCTCTTGAGGCGTGCGTGTCTACCATTCCACCACTCCGGCTTAAAATTAAATTATTATCTCACAACTTCCCTGCTTTTAAAAAGAAAAAAAGGCATTCCTAAAATCAACCAAAAGGTTAACTTTATAAATGCCTTTTACATATTTGGAATATTTCTCATAATCAGCTTTTTCTAACCGCTATGGTTAAATGCTAATTTTTCCATTTTTCTTTTGCCTCCTTTAATGCTGCAATAACCACTGGGGCCAGATTGTCATTTTCTTCTTCTACCATTTCTTTAGTAATTTTTCCTTCAGGGAAAATGGAGCCGTTATACTCATCAAGACCTAATTCCAAAATTACAGAGAGAATACTATCTCTATCAATTTGTATATAAATAAAATCTTCTTCTTCATTCCATGTTCCCTCTTCTTTTCTTTTGGATTGATTAGAATAGAAGCTTTTACTTACTTCAAGAGCATATTGGTTAAAATCAGCTCGACTCAGACGTTGCTGATACCCATAAATACCTTCACAACAATTAACAATAATTACTCTTGGACTAACATAGTAACACATATTCAATACCCCCCTTCAATTTACTTTAAAAATCTATCTGTTTTTAATGTTCCAGATATTCTAACACTTTTTAAATTTTATTACTTTTTCTCGACATCAAAGAAACTTACTTGTTTACCATTAAAATACAAATTAAAACTGGCTGTTGGACCATTGCGGTGTTTTTCAATACTACAAGTTACCATTTCTCTTACTTCTTCATCTTCCCTATACAAAAACATAACCACATCGGCATCTTGTTCAATGCTTCCCGACTCTCTCAAGTCTGACAACCGTGGTTTACCCCCTCTGGCTTCCATTGCTCGTGACAACTGGGCTAAGGCCACAATTGGTATCTTTAATTCTCTCGCCAAATTTTTTAGCCCTTGAGAAATTTCCGACACTTCTTGAACCCGATTATCTCGAGTTGATCCATGCATTAATTGTAAATAATCAACTACAATAAATTTTATTCCCTTATCTACCTGTAATCTTCTAGCTTTAGTTCTAAGTTCGGTTACTGTTAATCCAGGAGTATCATCAATATAAAGAGGTGCTTCTGCTAATATTCCCATAGCTTCGGATAAAGAATCAAAATCACCCGAAGAAAGCTGACCTGTTTTAAGTTTCCAAGCATCAATTAAACCTTGTCTTACTAATAAACGATCAACTAATTCTTCTTTACTCATTTCTAAAGAAAATAAACAAACTGGCAATTTTTTTTCTACTGACACATATCTAGCAATATTTAAACCAAAAGCTGTTTTACCTACTCCTGGTCTAGCTGCCAAAATAATTAAATTGCTATCCTGCATTCCCGCTAAACAACCATCTAATGCTTTAAATCCTGTTGGAATTCCTCTTAATCCAGTTCCCATTTTTTGTAATTCATCCAATCTATCAAAACTAGCTGTTAAGACTTCTTTCAAAGAATAAGGCACTGATTTTAAATGTTTTTGTGATAGAGAAAAAATTTCCTGTTCTGCCATATCCAACAATTCATCTGCTGGCAAAGCTGAATCAAAAGCTTTTTCAGTAATTCTCCCTGCCGCCGAAATCAATTCTCTTTTAGCCGATAAAGCTTTAATTATTCGACCATAACTTTCTACATTAGCCGCTGTTGGCACTTCACCTGCTAATTTAGTTAAAAAAGTTTTTCCTCCAATTCTTTTTAAAAGTTTTGTTTCTTTTAATTTTTCCGATACTGTTACTATATCAATTGGCATTCTATCTTCATATAAATCCATCATTGATTTATAAATCTTGCCATAATTAGAATTATAAAAATGTTCTGCCCTTAAAAATTCTGACACCCCCAAAACCGCATCATTATCAATTAAAATTGAACCTAATACACACAATTCTGCTTCCTCAGAACTAGGTTGGAGTCTAACCACTTCTTCCATATTTATGATTTTTTTAATAATTTGAATTCTAAACCATCAGGTAAATCACTTTTTTCTATTTTTAAAGATTCAATTGTTTCCAAACCTTCTTCATCAGCTGCATCCAAAAAAACTTTTAAAGATTCATTATTATCAAATAAAGGAATTAAATAATTAACTCCCCATTTTTTTGACCATTCTTTTACTGATTTAAAACTAGCCTCTTTTCCAATCATTACTGGAGCCAATAATACATCTGTCGAATCTATTTTTTCAATTCTTTTAGGAGTTAAATCATGTTCCAATTTTCCCAAAACTACCAAACTAACTCCATCTATTATTACTTTATAAATAGTATTTCCATCTTCACCATTAAAACCATTAATTTCTACTCCTCCTATTTCATATTCACCTGGACCACTAATTAAAATTTTCTCATTTAAATAACCTATTCCATCAAATTCATCACTAGTAAATAAAACAATTCTCGAATTATTATTAGAACTTTTAATTTCTTCTTCACTCGGATTAATCAGAACATTTTCTTTTTTCCCTTTCAAAAAAACAGCATAATCATTCAATAATTTAATTTCCATATGCATCCATTTTATCACCAAATTGGATTTTTTGTGATATTATCTAGAGTATCCTATGATTAAAGAATTATTTTTAGCCATCGCTCTTGGTGCTCTTTTAGGTTTAGGTATTACTGGTGGGTATATGGCTCTCAATCAAAAAAATACTAAAGAAAATAAACCTGAAATAACTGAACCAACCGTTATTCCAACTATTACTGGGATAATTCAAACAGATTCCAACTCTTCTAATAAACTTGATATTACCTCTCCTGAAAACAACCTTCTTGTTTCTGTGGCTAAAATTAATATTATTGGAACTACTTCTATAAATAGTCAAATTGTTATTAATACTATTAGTAAAACAGTTATCGGCCAAAGTGATGACAAAGGTAATTTTAATATCCCAATTGAATTGAATGCTGGTTTTAATATTATTAAAATTAGTTCCATTGATTCCACTGATAATCAATCAGATTCCCAACTAAATATTACCTATTCCACAGTTAAAATATAAATATGCCTTTATTAATTATTATTTCTATATTCTTTAGTTTTTTAATCAAACCAGCCATGGCTGTCACTGCTACTCCTAGTGCTGATCAAACTAAAGATATTGTCGATATTATTCAGCAAAAAGTTAAAGAAAAATTGAATTTAATTAACACCCCCAGCAACCAACCAAAATCATTTTTTGGAGCTATTATTAAAATTGACCAAAATCAAATTTTAATTAGTTATCAAAATAAAAATCAAATCATTAATGTTGATGAAAATACTGCTTATGTTGATTTAAAAAGAAACAAATCTAAGTTTGCCAATTTAAAAATTGGTCAAGAAATTTTAGCCATGGGCTACCTAAACGATGATCAATCTTTAAATACTAAAAGAATAGTTGTTACTGAATTAAAAGCTGTTGATAATCCTAATCAAATAATTGTCGGACAAATTGTTGATATCTCTAAAAGTTCACCTATCTTTGTCCTTATACCTTCTAAAAATAAAGATAATCAATATCAAATTAAAACTGATTCTAAAACTGAAATAATCGATATTAAAAACAATAAATTAGACTCCAAAGTATTAACTTCTGGTAAAAAAATAATTGTCATTATTAGTCCTGACACTAAAATAGCTAAAACTTTTTATGCTTCTAAAATAATTAGTCTTGAAACTTCTACTCCAAAACAGTAATTTCTTAAAAACAAATCTGATATAATCAACCAACCTCATGGTGGCATTAGCTCAATTGGTTAGAGCGCAGCTCTGTGAAAGCTGAGGTTGCCGGTTCAAGTCCGGTATGCTACCCCAAAAATATTTTTTGACTTAAAACAATTTTTTTTCCTGGCTCTAATAAACTTTTATCCGTTTCTACAAAACCTTCTCTCTCCATTACTGGCTCCACACAAATATATTTTTGATCAAATATTTTTTCTCCATTATTTTCTTTAAATCCAGTCCAAAGTTTCACATATCTAAATCCCTCTAATTCCCAATTTATAGTTTCTTTATTCGGTATTTTTAACTTGTTTTTTTCTTCTATTTTTAAATCAATACTATTTTCTATTCCTTTTTTCAAATTCATTCCATTCAGTTTTGTTTGTCCCCAACCAGATTCTGCATCCCAATAATTATGCACCGCTA